>JAVFAE010000058.1:0-10137 GCA_034002605.1 Weeksellaceae bacterium
GATTCCAATAAAAAATACTCTTTTTCTATCTTGTGGAACATTGAAATCCGAGGCATTCAGCATATCAAAAGAGAGATTATAACCTGCTTCTTGAAATAGGCTTTTTATGTATTTTAATGCGTCAGAATGTCTGTCAAGCAACATTCCACTTACATTTTCAGCTAAGAAAAATTTGGGTTGTTTGGCTTTTAGTATTCGTATAAATTCAAAAAACAATTGTCCACGCTTGTCAGAAATTCCACGCATTGAACCTGCTTCACTCCAACTTTGGCAAGGTGGTCCACCAATAATTCCATCACATTCAGGAACTTCGTTTTCGTCTATATCAACAATGCTTCGCCTGTCTAAAACAGTTTCGGGATGGTTTTTTTCATAAGTTTCCCAAATCTCTTTATCAAATTCATTTGCCCAAATAATATCGAACCCCGCTTTTTTAAAACCAAGGTCAAGACCACCTGCACCTGCAAAAAATGATACTACTCTCATGTTATTTCGTTTTTTAGGGTTCTTCTGTATTCGGCTTTTTCTTCTGCTACCTTTAAAAGTTGTGGCGAACAGTCTAATTCATAAATCTGCTTCCCAATTCTGTCAGTTATGAATTCATTCCGCACCATTTCAAAATCAAGGTTAAAGACTTCGGCTAATTTTTCTAATCTTTTTTCGTCAAAGTCTCTTATCCCATTTTCAATTTTACTCAAATTGGCAGAATCTAAATCTAACTTTGCTGCAAGTTGCGTCAAAGTCATTTCGTTTTTATTCCGATGATACCGAATATATTCTCCGAATGTTGCTTTCATTAGACTTGTCTTTATTTGACAAATTTAGGTGAATATTTTTATTTCAATACTTTTTATTTGGATTTTTTTGTGGATTGGATTAACGTGCTGTTATTTTGGCTTGCAGAGAACCATCAAATAGACGTATGATTTTCTTTCTTTAGATAGTGTTGATAGAAAGCAAAAGAAGCAATTCCTAAAGCAACAAAAACCAGCAATATTGTTCCTTGATCAATAGGGGTAGGGTCTCCCGGGTTAGGTGGTTTTTTACTACTGTTTGAAGAGTTATCATCCACATGAAGTATAGTTACATATTCAAAGAAACGTTGGGTGTTTTCCTCTTCAGATTCACTTTCATTGTACTCAAAGAAACTTATCCGTTCATCTCGTAATGAGAATTGCCCAAAAGCAGTTGAAAATAGTGTGATGATTAATAAAATCAAAAGGTTTCTCATATATGAAAAATAGGCTTGTGTGTTAAAGACAACAAATTTAACGGAAAAATGTATTTATCCAAATTAAGTTAATAAAAATCCCGAAAATCTTCGGGATTTTTATTAGTTCATTTTATTTTAATCCTTTTCCTTCAAGAATAGCATTGACATTTGGTTCTTTTCCTCTGAATTCTCTGTAAGCTTCTTTGTATTCTATTGTATTCCCTTTAGAAAGAATCATATCCCGATAACGTTGTCCGTTTTCCGGTTTTAATCCACCATTTTCATCAAACCATTTTCCAGTATCCAATGCTAACATTTCAGTCCATAAATAGGCATAATAACTTGCTGCGTATCCACCTGCGAAAATATGATTAAAATAAGTTGCGCGATAACGCGGCGGAACATTATCTATCCATAGATTTTGAGCCGATAAGGATTCTTTTTCAAAATTCCCGGCATCAAAATCAGTTCCTACTTCATTTAATATATGGTAATTAAAGTCCAGATTTGCAGCAGCTAATAATTCTCCAAAAGCAAATCCTTGATTGAATGTAGAAGCTTTTTTGATTTTTTCAATTAAACTTTGAGGAATGACTTCACCCGTTGCATAATGTTTAGCATAATTTTTCAAAACTTGTGGGTACAATGCCCAATGCTCGTTTGCTTGTGAAGGAAATTCCACAAAATCCCGTGCTACGGCAGTTCCGGAAAGTGATGGATATTTTTGGTTAGCAAAAAATCCATGCAATGCGTGTCCGAATTCATGAAACATAGTTTCCACTTCGTCATAGGTTAGAAGAGCCGGTTCGCCTTCGGCGGGTTTGCTATAATTACACACATTGTAAATTACCGGTTTTTTGTTCAGTAAATGAGATTGTGTCACAAAATTACTCATCCAGGCGCCTCCTCTTTTACTTGGACGTTTGAAAAAATCACCATAGAATAAACCTAATGGTGTTCCGTCTTTTTCAAATAATTCATATACTAAAACATCCGGATGATAAACCGGAATATCTTTTCTTTCTTTGAATGTAATACCGTAAAGTTGAGTTGCTGCATAGAAAACACCGTCCTCTAATACAGTTTTTAAGGTAAAATACGGTTTGATTTGATTTTCATCTAAATCGTATTTTGCTTTTCTTACTTTTTCTGCATAAAAATTCCAATCCCAAGGTTTTAACTCAAAATCACCTCCTTCAGAAGCAATCATTTTATTTAATTCTTCGGATTCTCTCTGAATGGAATTCAAAGTTGCCGGAATCAATTGTGAAAAGAAATCGGTTACGGTTTCCGGTGTTTTTACCATGGTATCTTGTAAACTCCAGGCAGCATAATTGGAATAACCCAATAGTTTTGCTTTTTGATTTCTTAAATCTACAATTTCTTTGATTAATTTCCAGGTAGAAAATTCATTGTTTTCTGCTCGACTCCAACTTTTATTGAAAAGTTCTTCCCGAATTTCTCTATTTTCTAAAGCTTGGTTAAATGGCTGTTGAGTTGTATTTTGAATGGTAATTTCCCACTCTTCTTTTCCTTCAGTTTTGATGGTGTTTTTCTCACCCTCTGTTAGTCCTGCTAATTGAGTAGAGTCAGTAATAACAAGAGTTGCAGCATTAGTAGCCTCTAAAAGTGTTTGTCCGAATTTATTGGTTAAAGTTGCTAATTGGGCGTTGATTTCTTTTAGTTTTTCCTTATCATTTTCTGATAAATTTGCTCCGGCTTTTACAAATTTTTGGTATTTGATTTCTAACAATTTCAAATCCTCTTCTTCTAAACCTAAATTTTCACGATTATCATATAAAGTTTTGATTCGCTGAAATAATTTATCATTCAATACAATATTGTCATAATGTTCTGAGAATCGAGGTGACATTTCGGCTTGAATTTCTTTTAAAACATCATTGGTATCGGCAGAAGTCATAGCAAAAAATACGCTGGATACCCTGTCCACCAATTCGCCGGCTTTTTCCATTTCAACCAAAGTATTTTCAAAAGTAGGTTCTTCCGGATTGTTGGCAATTTGATTGATTTTTTCTGTTTCTACTTGTAGAGCATATTCCAAAGCAGGTTTAAAATGTTCATCTTTTATTTTGGAAAAATCAGGTGTAAAATACGGTAAAGTACTTTCCTGAATCAACGGATTATTTTTCATTTCTTCAGCAGTATATTTTGTGATTTCTGAACTTTTATCGGATTTTTCACACGAAAAAAATCCAAATACAAGTAAAGCAACTAAGGTTAAATGTTTAACTTTCATGTCATTAGTTTTTTATTTGTTAACAATTATTTTCTTTAATATCATTTTGGTAATCAGATAGGTAGGTTTTACACCGGTTAAACCTAAACCACCGGAAGCGAGTGTTCCTCCTGTTTCTAACGGATTATCTGAAGCATAATAAGCGTAACGGACTTTTACGTCCGGTGAAATGTGATTTCGGATTTTTGAAGCAATTTGAATAGCTTTTTGATAATGACCGCCTTCCATTTCCAATCCAATGGCTTTCCAAGAAGATTTTTTGAAGTATTCCAAAACATCTTTATTTTGAAGAGATGTTCCCAAAACAGTTACCATTGGCCCTTCAAAAACGCCTAATCGGTTTCCTCGGAAATCATCGGCACACAAATCATTTTCAAACACATAATTATCTGTCGGGCCTTCTATTATATGGGAATTTGGAATCATGATATCTCCTTTTTTACCACAAAGAATTCCGGCTTTTCCCATAATTGAGATAGAATTTACATTAATCGGAATAGGTGGTTTTTGGGCTTTATAAGGTTTTAGTAATTCGTCCATTACCTCAAAAGCTTGTTCTCCAAATGCATAATCAATCACGATTAAAACATCATCAAGTGGTTTTTTTACATCTGAAAATGAAGTGTTTTTGAATTTAAGTTTTTGTAAATCAATAATTTGAACGTCCATATTAGCTCCGGAAGTATCATCAATGAAATACATTCCCTTTTTTAAGGAAAAATTGAAAACCTGTTGACGCAAATCTTTGTTTTCAGAAGAAGAAAGTTCATTATAAACACTGAATTCATCAAGCGATTGAAAGTCTTTTTTTAAAGCATCAAAAGCATACAGCATATTCATCACGCTGTGCATATTGGCACTGATAATATGAATCGGGCGATGCATTAAATCATGGTTGACCAATACTTTTTTAATATTGTTTGCCCAAGCTTCTCCAATCAAATGGTGTCCGATTCGTTCACGTAAAATAGGTGAAAATGTAATTTCTCTTCGTTTTTTCCCGGTAAATTCATCTTGAGAGGTTTCGCCCATCCAATAAATAATTCGAAAAAATAAATCTTTATCGGTTTCAGAACTAAAATATTTATATACACGAGAAGTTTCATCATACGTTCTTCCCAAAATTGAGGATAAATGCATTAATGCAACATCTCTTTCTTTATTGGTCAAATTAACTTCTCCTAAAGCGATTTCTTCGATTTTTTTCCAAATTCGACTGGTTTTTTGAACTTGTTTACTATAGGCTTTTGCCCGAATTTTATCGGATTCGTTGTATAAAAACGTTAAATGCGTAAGCGTATCATAAATTTCGGAACGGCCGCGGGTAACTTCAATATTCATTTGACTGTCGTCCACACGATAGCAAATTCTTCTTCTTTTGGGCGGAATAATGGGTTTAAATTTTCTAAAATCAACACCCTCATTGGATGTGAAATGAATGTAGGGGGTTTCGGTAATTCCTTCCGGAAGTCGGTCTAAAACGTACATTAATCCACTTAATTCCACTTTTTCCGGATCGGCCAAAGAGCCGTAAATTTCCGGATTGAGCTGTAATAATAAATTTTGAATCATTAATCCCGATTGACCTTTTGGTCGGTAAGTTCCGCGATTAAACAAATGTCGCATGGATATATAAAGCCGTTCTATTTCCGAAGTAGATTGTCTTGCTTTTGATTTTGATCTGTTTTTACTCATATATAATTTTATTATAAATTAAAAAATTGCGAAAATCCTTAGAACCATCTTCCTTTTTTCTCTTTTCGCTCTTTGTATTCTTTGTCAACAACCAATAATTGGTCGTACCAATCTTGTCCGAATTTACGAATAAGTGCATCTTTTAAAAAATGAGCTACATTTACTTTTAATTCTTTTCCCAAAGCACAAGCAGGTGAACAAATATCCCAAGAATGGTAATTAACCGCTGTAAATTTTTTGTATTCTTTTAAACGAATTGGATAAAGATGACAGGAAATAGGCTTTTTAAATTCCACTTTACCCTCTTCCCAAGCCTTTTCTATTCCACATTTTGCAATGTTTTTATCATCAAAAATAACATAAGCACATTCCCGATTATTGACCAAAGGGGTTGTCCATTCTCCTTCGCTGTCTTTAACGTATTTTCCTTGTTTTTCGATGGCTTCAATTCCTTCTTTTCGTAAATAAAACTTGACCTTCTCATAAATTTCATCTAAAATTTCCAATTCATTTTCATCCAAAGGCGCACCTGAATCTCCTTCTACGCAACAAGCACCTTTACATTTGGAAAGATTACAAACGAACTCTTCTGAAAAGATTTCTTCCGAAATAATGGTATCTCCGATTTGAAACATCTTGTGTTTAACATTTTTTGATAACAAGCAAAGATAAGAGGATTATTTTGTTAATCGAAAAATTGGATTTTAAATTAAGAATCGGTGTGCTATTTACTAATCAAAACATCCTTAAAAAATCAATTTTCAAAACTAATTTCACAAACCCCATTAATCTTATCCGCATTGCTTATTTTTGTTCCCGAATGGAATCTTTATTACAACATATTGAATCGGTAGATGATTTACGCAAATTAAATCGCTCGGAATTGCCTCAATTGGCTAAAGAAATCCGGGAATTTATTTTGGATACACTTTCTGTAAAACCAGGTCATTTAGGTGCGGGTTTAGGTGTCGTAGAATTGAGTATTGCGTTGCATTATTTTTATAATACGCCCGAAGATTTATTGATTTGGGATGTGGGACATCAATCTTATCCGCATAAAATTTTGAGTGGTCGGAAATCTGATTTTTCTGCTTTGCGTCAACTCAATGGAATTTCGGGTTTCCCTAACCGGAGTGAGAGTGAATTTGATGTTTTCGGAACCGGTCATTCTTCCACTTCTATTTCAGCCATTATGGGAATGGCAATTGCAAATCAGTTGCAAAACAAATCCAATCAACATATTGCGGTTATAGGTGACGCATCCATTGCTTCGGGAATGGCATGGGAAGCTCTGAATCATTTGGGAAGTACAGATTTAGATGTTTTAATCATTTTAAATGATAACTCCATTGGGATTGACCCTTCTGTCGGAGCTTTAAAAGAACATTTTTTACAATTAACTCATGGTGGAAAATCTATTTTTGAGGATTTAGGTTTTCATTATAAAGGAATTTTAGATGGTCATGATTTTGGTGAATTGTTTTCGGTTTTTGAAGAATTAAAGCCCATAAAAAAACCTAAACTTCTTCATTTGAAAACGATAAAAGGAAAAGGTTTTTTACAAGCAGAAAAAGATCAGGTAAAATGGCATTCACCGGGTTTATTTAACAAAAAAACCGGTGAAATTTCTGAAAAACCGACTTCTGAAAAAAGTTTTCAAAGTGTTTTTGGAGAAACTTTGATACAATTATTTTCAGAAAATAAGGACTTAATTGCTCTTACTCCTGCTATGTTGAGTGGAAGTAATTTGCTTTCTCTCAAAGAAAAATTTCCACAACGGGTATTGGACGTAGGAATTGCCGAACAACATTTGGTTACTTTGGCAGCAGGAATAGCCACCCAGGGAAAAGTTCCTTATGCCGTAGTATATTCCACGTTTTTACAGCGAGCTTATGACCAAATTATTCATGATGTGGCGTTACAGGATTTGCCGGTTGTGTTTTGCATTGACCGAGCCGGAATTGTAGGAACGGACGGTTCTACACATCACGGTTATTTTGATATTTCTTTTTTAAGAAGCATTCCTAATATGATTGTTTCGGCTCCTCAGACTGAAAAAGATTTTAAAAATCTATTGTTTACAGCGCAATTTACTTCTTCACCTTTTTCTATTCGATACCCGAAAGGAGAGATTGAACCGCAGTTTACATCAATGGAAAAATTAGAAATTGGAAAAGCTATTCAATTAAAAAAAGGAAAAGAAACGGCTATTTTGACTTTTGGGTCAATCGGAACTAAGATTCAGGATATTTTAAGTGAAATCGATTCAAAAGAAAACTTCAGTCATTTTAAATTTTTGTTTTGCAAACCTTTGGATTTTGAATTATTGGATGAAATTTTTGCTGAACATAAAACAATTATCACCTTTGAAGACGGTATTTTGAAAGGAGGATTTGGTGATGCAGTTTTGGAATATGCACAAGAAAAAGAGTTCAAAGGAAAAATTATCCGAAAAGGCTATCCCGATAAATTCATTACACATGGAAGTATTTCGGAACTGGAAAAACAAATAGGATTAGATAAAGATTCCATAAAACATTTTTTGAGTAAATGATTTTTCATAAATAACAGAATTGATAACCAAAGCTTTATGGTTGTGTTTTTATTTTGGCACATTATTGGTAAGTAAGAGTTCGGTTTAATAAAAAAAAATAATATGAAAAATCTAAAATTATTTACAGCAGCGCTTTTTTTATTTGTAGGAACAAGTAGCCTCTTAGCTCAAGAGAGTCGAATGACTCAATCCGATAAAGAAACCAAAGTACGTTTTCAAAAAGAAAGAATGGATGTGGCAAAAATGGAAAAACTCAATCTTTCCGAAACTCAAAAAGAAGAAATAAAACAAATTAAATCCAAAAGAGTAGAGGAAAAGAAACAGGGAATTGAAAATTTACAGCGAATTAAAAAGGAGGAAAAAGAAGATATCAGAGCCGTTTTGACTCCTGAACAACAAAAGAAAATGGACGAAATGAAAACTCACAGACGAGGAAAATCGGACATGAAAAAAGGAGAAATGCACAAAAGAGGAATGAAAAAAGGAGTAAGAAGCTCTAAAACTCAATAAAAATAAAATTTAAATTGTTCCTGAATTCCCGTTTGATTTTAATTTAAAATTAAGCGGGAATTTTTATTTTATACAACAAACTAATCGTTTGAAGGGTTTATTTCTTTTTGATTCTCATAATTCTTTTTCCATTCAGAAAAAGCAATAATTGCTAAAACCGTGAATACCACATATTGAATGGACGTAATAAGTAAGCCTTTGTAAATGAACATTGGAATACAAATTGCATCACCGATAATCCAAAAAATCCAGTTTTCGATTCGCTGTTTTGCCATTAACCACATTCCTACCAGAAAGATTGCGGTAACAAAAACATCCAACCAATTTGCCCAATCTAAATGCGACCAACCTAAATCAACATTTTGAATCGAAAAGCTATTATCAATCCAAGGTTTATAATAATAAATTGCCAAGATTAAAATCAAACTGAAGCTGAATAAAATTCCGGCAAAAAACCAGTCTTTTTTGGGAGTCCAATATACATTGACATGCACCGAATCGGTTGAGCTTTTAGACCAGAGAATCCATCCGTAAACACTCATTATGGAATAATAAACATTGATGATTCCATCACCAAGCAAACCAAATGTAAAGAGAATATACACGTAAATTGAAGTGGAAATCAATCCGGTCGGATATACCCAAATATTTCGTTTTAAGGACAAAAAAACACTGATAATACCTAAAACGGTAGCAATAATTTCCAATGAAATCTGCCAAGTTTCGTAGGTTTGGTAAGGTGCTGTGAGGGATTGAATAAATTCACTCATTTTTAATAAAAGATGCTTAAACTATTTTTGGATGAATAGTAGTGTAAATTAGCCTCCACTCATTTTTTAGTTTAAGATAAAGTACAAATATATACTTTTTGAAGATATTTGAGAGTTATAAAAAAATCTCCTCAAGGATTTAAGCTCTTGAGGAGATAAAGTTTGGTTTTTTTAAATTAAACCTGAAAGTTCAAAAGCTCTGATCATTCGGGGAATTCCCAATCCACCTCCTGAGCGAGGGAAGAAATCAAATGACAAAAAGTCTTCTAATTCTTCTTCCACACGGTCTTTTCCAAATAATTCAAATAGTTTTTCTGCATATTTTCCATCTTCGATGGTATAAAAAGCGTGACGTTGTTCTGCGGCATCGACGCTTCTTTCGGCTGAACCGATAGTTTCGATTCCATGGAGTAGTAGATCTACTTTGTTTGAGGTTTTTTCGTTTCGTTTCATATTCCAAAAAGGATTTGTTCTTTCAGGAAAATTCTCAAGAAAGAAAACCGGACCGTAATCAGCATAAATCTTCAGTTCATCTTCCGCTTCCAAAATGCTGACACCGTATTTTGTTGCCATTTCCTCATAATCTTTATGAATGAAGTCGTGTGGGTTTCCAAAACCGAGATAGTCCACAAATTCAGTTTCCAGTTCAATTAAATCCTGAATATTTCCATGCATTTCAAATTCAAACATCGGAAAAATACGCTGATGCCTTCCTTTAATAGGGTTGTCCTCATTGCGATAGCTCGTTGAAACACAAAAAAAACCGGGAACATCCGGTTTCGTCAATAATTCATATTCGAGCCACATTTGCCCGGTTTGTGGAAGTGGCCAAACATTTCCACAATAATCATAAGAGGCAATGGAATGTGGATTTTCACAAGCAGCGAGAATACTCAGGCGGTTTTGAGTATGAACCTCAACGAAACCTTTTTGCAAAAAAAAAAGTTCTCATTTTGTTAACGACAAAAGAGAACTTCCGGGGGTCAATGATTGGAACCAATGCCAAATCATTTGCTCGGGCGACTGCGCCCTGCGGAACTAAAAGTTGTTGCATAATTTGAATGTTTTTAAAGTTTGCATAAATTGGCGCAAATCTAAAGTAAACTCTTTAACTACACAACTATTTTAAGTAAAAAAA
>JAVFAE010000059.1:0-9931 GCA_034002605.1 Weeksellaceae bacterium
TAAATAATCAAGTGTTGACTGAGAATAATAGCCGGACAACCAAAGATATTGTGCCGAAACAGAAATTGCTATAAAAGAAATAATTAAAAATAAGCTGAACTTTTTCAATGGTTAGGTATTAAATTAATCTTTTACAAAATAAGCAAATACATTTTCAAATCCCAAATTGAAAAATAAGTTTTCCTAAATTCATTTTTCGGGATGAGAAAATTTAAATCTTTTATATGTCGTCATTTATACTTTCTAAATAGGCATTCCAACCCAATATTTGATATTCCCGGGCTGCTGCTTTTGGATCAATTGCTTTATAAATTCCTCTTCCCACAATCATAAAATCAGTATGATAAACCTGAAAAACACGCTCCGGTGTGTTGTATTGCTGCCCTTTAGAATCTCCTTTAGAACTAATGTTTACGCCCGGTGTAAACAACAACAATTCGTCACTTACTTTTCGCTGAGCCACTACGCCTAATACATTTGCTGATTTTTCGGCAACATTCAGTGCTTTTCCTATATAATAATCATCTGTCAGAGTTCCTTTGGACGACATCTCAACAATGGCAACTACGCCTACGTTTTCAAAAACTTTCAAACTTTCTTCTCCCCCAATTACATGAGAAGTAATCATATCTGCCCAATTTGCAATGGAGTAAATTCCTTGTTTAAATTGTAGTTCTTGCGTACTTCCAATGTCGCCAAACTTACGGTCTTCAAATAATAAAAACTTCTTTTCTTTGGCTGTTTTTTGTAATTCCTGAATTAAATCCAAATTGAAATCGCGAATAATATCGGAATGTAATTTTAATGCTACGATATGTTCACCCACCTGATGAGCAAAATTTACCAACTCTGCCGAAGTAATTAAGTCTGCCGAAGCAATAAGATTGGATTGCTTTTCTAATGCTATTTCAATTAATCTTTTAGCAACCGGATGCTGCACATTTTTATATTCAAGTGGAATCCGCTTTACTTCCGGAGCTGATGGCGGATTGTTGAGAAAATTTTTAATTCGTGCCAATTCAGAGTCGCTCAAACGATGATAGCGATGCAAAACATCCATCGCTTCATTAATGGTAAACAAAGTGTGAACAGAATAGCCTTTCTTTCTTAATTTTTCAATTCCTCCTTGTTCCCGGTCTAAAACAACCACAATATCGGTTACTTTCAAACCCTCCCGTTCTATTTCGGCAATGGTTTCCAAAAGGCTCTGTCCGCTTGTAATCACATCTTCAACGAGTAAACAATTTTGCCCGTCCCGATAAACGCCTTCTACCATTCGTTTGGTTCCATAACCTTTATTTTCTTTTCTTTTGATAATCAACGGTATTCCACTGACTAAACTCATTGTAGTTCCCATTGGCAATGCCGCATAAGGAACACCACAAATCAACTCAAACGGGGCGGTTTCAACCAAATCCAACAAACTGTTGGCTAAAGTTTTTAAAAGTTGCGGACTGGACGACAAAGGGCGTAAATCCACATAAAAAGGTGATTCAATTCCACTTTTTAAAGTAAAATTACCGAATTTTATAATTCCTAATTCGTAAGCTTTGAGTAAAAAATCTTCGCGTTGTTGCATTTCTGAATGGTTTGGGCAAAGTTAAAAGATTTCGGCAGTTAGACTCGGTAAATTAATCTGCAGTTTTGATGATTTATCCACATTTTTTAAATGAAATATAACTTGTACTTTAAACATAAAATAAGAATTTAAAAAACAAAAACACACACTTCGCTGTATGTCATTATGTTAAGTTTATTTTACCATTTCATTAACAACAAGCTGTTATTTTTTACCGTTAATTTGTTCAGCATAAAAAACAACAATTGAGTTTTTATAATGGCTATAAAGAAATACAAGTACAAACAGGGAGAAATTCGTTTCAAACCCATTAAAAAACAAGGTTTAAAACACCTTCGCAACATCGGAGCTTTTTTAGTAGTAACTGCTTTTTTTGGTATTATTTCCGGATTCTTTTTTAGTAAAAAAATCACTTCCCCTGCTGAAAACTCATTAGCAGTCGAACTTCAGGAAATGAAAATCCAATATGAATTGTTAAATAAAAAGGTAAAACAATCACAAGAAGTTTTAGGGCAAATCGAAGATCGGGACAATCAAATTTACCGTAGCTATTTTGAATTGAACCCTATTTCGGAAGACATAAGAAAAGCCGGATTTGGAGGAGTAAATCGTTATTCTAAATTTGCAGATTGGAAATACGGCGGATTAATTGCCGACGTTTCAAAAAATATAGATGTTTTAAACAAACAATTAGTTATTCAATCCAAATCTTTGGATGAAATCGTGGTCAGTGCAAAAGAAAAAGACAAAATGTTAGCACACTTACCGGCGATTCAACCGGTTGCCAATAAGGATTTAACACGTTTAGCTTCCGGATTTGGAGTTCGTATGCATCCTATCTTGAAAATCGGGAAATTACATGCCGGAACTGATTTTGCAGCAAAAGTAGGAACTCCGATTTATGCTACCGGAAACGGAAAAGTAAAATTAGCCGAACGACACGGTGGATATGGAAATGCTGTGGTTATCGACCATGGTTATGGCTATGAATCGCTTTATGCACACATGAGTAAATTCAAAGTGAGAAGAGGTCAAAAAGTAAAACGAGGCGATATTATCGGATATGTAGGATCAACCGGATTATCAACCGGACCTCATTTACATTATGAAATTCATAAAGATGGCCGACCAATTGACCCTGTTTCTTATTTTTATCAGGATGTCAGTCCGGATGAATTTAAAATTTTACTTGATAAATCTCAAGAAATGTCCATATCTTTGGATTAATGCAATTCGAATTACCAAATAAACTTTATTATTCCATTGGCGAAGTAGCCAAAGCATTTGATGTAAACGCTTCCCTGATTCGGTTTTGGGAAAAAGAATTTGATATTTTAACTCCTAAAAAGAATAAAAAAGGGAATCGCTTTTTTTCACAAGAAGACATTAAAAATCTGAAATTAATTTATCATTTGGTCAAAGAAAGAGGTTATACTTTAGATGGAGCTAAAATTGCCCTACAAGAAAACAAATCCATAAAAGATGAGGTTGAATTAATTTCAAGAATGGAGTTAATTCGATCAGAATTAATGAAATTAAAAGAAAGTTTGGACTTAAGTGAGGATTAAATTCTGACAAATACTATCTTAAAACAGTAAAAATCATAACTTGGAAACCGTTTAAAAACAAATGAAATTTTTAAACGGTTTTTTATTTTATGAAGCCCTTCATCTGAATTATATTTACACAAAATATTTAAAATGAAAGCTGTTTACACCATCTCTTTATTGGTCATCTCCAATGCTTTTATGACATTCGCCTGGTACGGTCATTTAAAATTAAAGGATTATTCTTGGTTTTCAAATTTAGGATTATTTAAAATAATTTTATTCAGCTGGGTAATCGCTTTTTTTGAATATTGCGCTCAAGTTCCTGCCAACCGAATTGGATTTGTGGAAAATGGCGGTCCTTTTAATCTTTGGGAACTCAAAGTGCTTCAAGAAGTCATAACGCTTATTGTATTTACTGTTTTTACTTTGGCAATTTTTAAAGACCATGAACTGAAATCCAATCATATTATCGGATTTATTTTTTTGGTACTTGCCGTTTATTTCATTTTCAAAAAATGAAAAATTTTCTGAATTCAAAAAGAAAACGGACTTTTGCAAAGTAAAATCCGGTTTAATCCGTTGTGTTAAAAAACAATCCATTTTGAACGTTTACAAAAACTTGTTTAAAACCACTTTAATTTACGGAATCGCAACGGTTGTTCCGCGAATGATAGGGTTCATTATGGCACCGTACCACATAAAATGGCTGCCCACAAACGCCTATGCCGATTATACACTCATTTTTTCATGGATGATGTTTTTCAATGTGGTTTTATCCTTCGGAATGGAAACTGCTTTTTTTCGTTTTTACAACAAACAGAAAAACAAACAAGAAATCATCAACAACACAATTCTGTTTTTAATGGCTGTTACAGCTGTTTTTATTGGTTTAGTTTATTTATTTAAAGCTTATATTAATGCTTATTTCGGTATTCCACCGCTTATCGTTGACTTTCTAATCTGGATTTTAGTATTGGATGCCTTGGTTATTGTTCCATTTGCCCTATTACGTGCAGAACAACAGGCAGGAAAATACAGCCTTATCAAAATTACCAATGTTTTGATTAATGCCGGGTTAACGGTTGTTTTACTGTATTCTCTTCCCACTTATTTACAAAATCATTCCGAAAGTTCACTGACTCATTTTTTCATTCCAAATTTTGAAGTTGGTTACTTATTCATTGCTAATCTCACAGCAAGTTTAATCACACTCGTATTGTTGTCAAACTACTATTTCCAACTGAAATGGTCATTTAATAAAAAACTACTCAACGAAATGTTGGTATATAGTTTCCCTGTTATGATTGCCGGATTAGCGTTTGTGGTAAACGAAACATTTGACAAAGTTCTTCTCAACCTATTATTACCCGAAAATTACAAAGAACTCGGACTGGCAAGTTACGGTGCTATATATAAAATCGGTGTTTTCATGGTCTTATTCCGAATGGCTTATTCATTAGGAATTGAACCTTTCTTTTTTAGTTATGCTCAAAATGATGATGCACCCATAAAATATGCAACCGTTACTAAATACTTTGTTATTTTCGGAAGTTTAGCCACGTTAGTTATCATCGTTTTTGCTGATTTGATTAAACAATTTTATATTCCCGAAAAAGAATATTGGCATGCAATGGAAATCGTTCCGTACATCATTTTAGCCAATTTTATGTTGGGAATTTATACCAATTTATCCGTTTGGTACAAATTACAAGACAAAACCAAAATCGGAGCTTATATTTCTGTATTCGGAGCAGTATTGACTTTGTTATTAAATTATATTCTCATTCCAAAAATCGGATTAATTGGTTCTGCCATCGCTACTTTAGCAGTTTATATTTCCATGATGTTGATTTCTTATGTTTTAGGTCAAAAATCCTATCCGATACCTTACGATAAAAAAGCAATTTCTTTATATTTGGGTGGTTCTGTTTTCTTCTCTTTTATCTATTTTTACAATTTTAGAGAAAATTATTTTATCGGGACAGTATTCATTCTTATATTCGTGGGATTGATTTATTACAACGAAAAAACATTTATCAACCAAACCATAAAATCAATAATAAAAAAATGAAAATAAAAGTTATCAATAAATCCAAACACACATTACCAAATTACGAAACTTTTGCATCAGCAGGAATGGATTTACGTGCCAATTTATCAGAGCCGGTTACAATCGGTTCTATGGAACGTGCTTTAATTCCGACCGGATTATTTATGGAAATTCCCGTAGGATACGAAGCGCAAGTACGGCCAAGAAGTGGATTAGCTTTAAAAAAAGGAATCACTTGTCTGAATTCCCCCGGAACGATTGATGCAGATTATCGTGGCGAAATCGGTGTGATTCTGGCTAATCTTTCCAAAGAAACATTTATAGTAGAAGATGGAGAACGCATCGCTCAAATGGTCATTGCCAAACATGAACGTGCCGAATGGATTGAAACAGAAGAATTATCTTCCACAGAAAGAGGTACAGGCGGTTTTGGAAGTACCGGAAAAAATTAATATTCAATTGTAATAAAAAGAAAAAAATGAAAATAATAATTCCAATGGCAGGACGGGGTTCACGACTAAGACCTCATACTTTAACCGTTCCAAAACCATTGATTCCGATTGGAGGAAAACCAATTGTTCAACGATTAGCAGAAGATATCACGAAAGTTTCCGAACAAAAAGTAGATGAAATTGCTTTTATTATCGGCGATTTCGGTGAAGAGGTAGAACAACAACTTTTAGCAATTGCTGAACGATTAGGAGCAAAAGGAAGTATTTACAAACAAGAAGAGCCTTTAGGAACAGCTCATGCCGTTTGGATGGCAAAAGAATCACTTTCAGGGCCGGTTGTCGTTGCCTTTGCCGATACTCTTTTCCGGGCAAATTTCCATTTAGACATGAATTCGGACGGAGTCGTTTGGGTTAAAAAAGTAGAAGATCCAAGCGCATTTGGTGTAGTAAAATTAGATGCTTATGGCGTTATCGAAGACTTTGTAGAAAAACCCAAAGAATTCGTTTCGGATTTAGCAATTATTGGAATTTACTTCTTCAAAGACGGAGAAGGTTTAAAAAATGAAATTCAGCACATTATTGAAAATGATTTACGAGGTGGCGGCGGTGAATACCAACTGACAGATGCTTTAGAAAATATGCGGGCAAAAGGAAAAAAATTCACCTTGGGACCTGTAGATGAATGGATGGATTGCGGAAATAAAACAGTAACCGTTCAAACCAATTCCAAAATTTTAAATTTTGAAAAACAAGAGTTTGAAAAGATTCCGGATTCTGCCAAAATCAGTAATTCATTGATTATTCCACCTTGTTTTATCGGTGAAAACGTAGTAATTGAAAACTCAAAAGTAGGTCCTTTTGTTTCCTTAGGAAATGGCACAAAAGTGATTCACAGCAATATAGACAATAGCTTGATTCAGGAGAATTGCATCATTGACCACGGAAATATTACCGGTTCCATGATTGGAAATAATGCACAATATTTTGGTGTTTCAAGAAATATCAGTTTGGGTGATTATTCCGTTTTAGACTTTAATAACGACAGGTAAAATAATTTGAAAAAAATTAATTCATACGGACTTTTGATTTTCTTATTCGTTTTCACAGCTTGTGGCAGTGTAAAAGAAATTGGAGCAAATACAGAAAACATGAAAACTTCTACTTTTATTCAAAATGTAGAAGCACTAAAACCTCAATTTGTTCATCTCAGCATTCAATCCAAAATCAATGCAGAAATCGATGGAAATCCGGTCGGATTGAACGGGAAAATTTACATTCGCAATGGTCAGAAAATCTGGATTAATGTATCAAAGTTCGGAATTAATGCCGCACGAGCAGAAATTACTCCTTCCGGATTAAAAGCCTATGAAAAAGTCAACCGAACTTTTATTGACGGTGATTTCTCCTATTTTAACCAACTATTGAAAGTTAATTTCATTACTTACGACAAACTACAAAATTTACTTTTAGGTCGTTTGTTTTTAGAATTAAAACCAAATGATTTTCAGCTAAATGCCGAAAAAGGAAGTTATGTTTTAACGTATAATGACAATGAAAAATTAGAACAAAAACCAAAAAACGGAAAATACATTCAAATTTATACTTTTGATAATCAATTTCGTTTAACAAAAGCTTACCTAAAAGACCCAAAATCAGGGAAAGAATTAGAAATTTCTTATTCTAAATGGACAACAGTAGGTATTCAGTATTTTCCAAAAAATGTTATAGTTTTGGTAAAAGATAAAAAAACACAAAAAGTGGAATTGGAATACAATAATTTTACTTTCGATGAAAGTTCTACTCCGTTTTCTATTCCATCTGGATACAAACCCAATACAAGCTTGAAATGAGACTAACGCATTCTTTATTATTTACACTTATTTTCTTTTTCCTGAGCGGTGCTGTGTTTTCACAAATCACTGAGGAAGAACTAAAAGTACAAAAAGAAAAACTGCAACAGCAAAATAGTGCACTTAAAAAAGAAATCGCACAATTAAATAAAGAATTACAGCAAAATCAAAGTGATTCCAAAACTTCATTGCTTTACATCAAAAATTTAGATAGCAAAATCGCAGCTCAAACCAAATTAGTCAGTGGATTAACCAAAGAAAAACGCTATATTGAAGATGAGATTTACTTGAAACAACTTCAAATCAATAAATTAAACCGAGAATTAATTGAACTGCGAAAAGAATACAAGGAAATTTTAGTCAATGCCTACAAGAACAAATCCGTAGAAAATAAACTTCTGTTTGTTTTATCGGCATCCAGTTTAAAACAAGCTTTTCACCGTGTCAAATACCTTCAAAGATATTCTGAATACCAATTAGGAAAAGCCGATGAAATTATTGCTAAAACGGAAGAAATAAAACGTGAAAAAGCAGCTCAAGAAGAAGCTAAGAACGAAAAAGAAGCAGTTATTGCACAACAATCAATAATAAAAGATGAATTAGAAAAAGAGAAAAAACAAAAACAAAATATTGTAGAAGAATACAATAAAAATGCAGGAATAATCGCTCAACAAATTACAGACAAACAAAAAGAACAACGTACCATTGACTCCGAAATCAACCGAATCATTGAAGAAGAAATACGTTTAGCAAAAATCCGGGCAGAAAATGATAAAAAAGCTTGGAATACTGCCACAAAAACCAATACAATTGCATCGTATGAAGCTTATTTAGCCGAATGGCCCGGTGGAGATTATTCCAATGCTGCAAGGAAAAATATATCTGCTTTGGAAGCCGATAATAAAGCTTGGCAAACAGCAAGAAGCAGTCACTCCAAATTGGCTTATCAAAATTATTTAAGAGATTTCCCTTCGGGGCAATTTGCTTCAACAGCACGTTTAGAAGTTTCAAAATTTGAAAAAGCGGAAGAAGAAGAACGTTTAGCGCGTGAAAAAGCAGAAAGAGAAGCTGCTGCAGCCAATAAACCGGTAGAAGAAATTCCGGTAAAAGAAGTTGAAAAACCAAAACCGGTGGAAAATCCAAAACCTGACCCTAAACCGGAACCTACTTATACAGAAAGAAATGCCTCTGCCAATTTGGAAGCTGATTTTGTGAAAAATAAAGGCAAACTTCCTTGGCCGGTAGCAAAAGGACAAGTTATAGGGCACTTTGGAGTAGGAAGTCACACCGTTTTGAAAAATCTGAAAGTCAATAATGACGGAATAGACATCGCAACCAATAAAGGAAGCAATGCACAAGCGGTTTTTGATGGAGAAGTAACACAAGTATTGTCCATTCCGGGTGGAAATCGTTCGGTTTTGTTGAGACACGGTACTTACTTTACCGTCTATAATAATTTATCGTTTGTTTCTGTAAAAAAAGGAGACCGAGTAACAAGAGGACAGGAAATCGGTCGAATTTATACTGATTCCGATGGGAATACCTTATTGAATTTCCAGGTGCGAAATGGAACCCAAAAACAAGATCCGGAAATTTGGTTGAGTAAATAATAAAAATTCAGTAAATTTGTAAAAATTATTCAAAATGAATTTCGCTTTTATATTGCTTGGAATGCTAGGTACATGGCAAATTGTTGTCATTGTACTGGTTATATTGCTCTTATTCGGTGGTAAAAAAATCCCCGAATTAATGAAAGGATTAGGTTCCGGAATCAAAGAATTCAAAGATGCAACAAAAGAAGATACTGATAAGAAATCAGAAAATAAAATTGATAATCCGCAGTAATTAAGTTTTAATTAAATAATCAAAAGGTAGAAATTTCTACCTTTATTTTTATACAAATAATTATGAGTTTTACCGAAAAAGCTTGGGAAATATTCAACCGTTCTATTGATGATTATCATATAAAAAATGATGTCAATACGACTATTCAAAATCCCTACGACAAATCCAACCTAATTGAGTACTTACTTTATACCAAAAACTGGATTGATACTGTTCAATGGCATTTGGAAGATATTATTCGCGACCCGGAAATCGACCCGAATGAAGCCATAAAAATCAAACGTTGGATTGACAAATCCAATCAAGAAAGAACCGATATGGTGGAATACATTGACAGTTGGTTTTTGGAAAAACACAAAGATGTCAACATTCAAGCCGATGCGAAAATCAATACCGAAAGTCCTGCGTGGGCAATCGACCGTTTTTCTATTTTGGCTCTGAAAGTCTACCACATGCGCGAAGAAGCAAACCGCCCGGAAGCGAGTGAAGATCACCGAAAAGCTTGTCAATATAAACTGAATATTTTACTGGAACAACACAAAGATATATCTACAGCGATTGAAGAAATAAATCAAGATATTGAATCCGGTCGAAAATACAGGAAC
>JAVFAE010000060.1:0-9919 GCA_034002605.1 Weeksellaceae bacterium
TCGCATAAATTGCTGCTTGTCGGAACGGTAATTTTTTCATTTTGAAATGCCGGTGCATATTTTCGGCAATAATAATACTGTCATCCACCACAATTCCGACTACAAAAACCAAAGCATATAAAGTAATTCGGTTCAGTGTGTAGCCTAAAATGTAATAACTGAAAAGCGTTAAAGCAAAAGTTAACGGTACTGAAAAGAAAACAACCAATCCACCGCGCCAACCCATTGCCAACATCACTAATAGGGTTACCGCAATAATGGCGATTCCTAAGTGCAACAACAGTTCTGAAACTTTGTGGGAAGCTGTTTCACCATAATTTCGTGTGGTTTCTACTTTTACATTAGTTGGAATTAAATCGGTTTTTAACTCATCGACTTTATTTAGAATTTGTCCGGCAATTTTCATTGCGTCTGCACCTTTAACTTTGGCAATTGCCAATGTTACAGCAGGATATTCCGAATTAAAAGTTTTGTTTTCATCTACCGCATTTCCATAACCGAAATACACATAATTTTTAGGCGAAGAAGCACCATCCTCTACTTTTGCAACCTGTTTCAGATAAACCGGCATATTTTGAGAAGTACCGATAACCAAATTCTCTACATCTTCTGCCGTACTTAAAAATTGTCCGGTAGTAAGTAAAAATTCAGTATCGCCTTTATCAAAACTTCCGGATTGTGAACTGTTATTACTTGCTTGAATCATTTGCATGATACCCAATGCATCCACATTGGACTCTGCCATTTTTTCTTTGTCTAAAATAACTTTTAATTGTCGTGGTCGTCCACCAATAACATTGATGGCTGAAACATCTTTGATTTTTTTGATTTCGGATGAAACTTCTTCTCCAATTTGTCGTAATTGAAAATCATCATAATCTTCACTCCAAAGCGTAAGTGCCATCATCGGCACATCGTCGATGGAACGGGTTTTTACGACTGGTGGATAAACTCCCGGTGGGAATAAATCCGGATGTTTCATTAGCTCGTCATATAATTTTACATACGAGCGTTCGGTATCTTCACCTACAAAAAATTGAACAATAATCATTGCCTGACCATTCATCGCCATGGAATGAAGATGCTCCACACCTTTAATATTTGACAATATTTTTTCAAGTGGCTTTACAACTCGACTTTCTACTTCTGCCGGACTGGCTCCGGGATAACCAACCATAACATCTGCCATTGGAATGACGATTTGGGGTTCCTCTTCTCGTGGGATTAAAGTGGAACTGTACACTCCAATAATCATCAGTCCCAACATTAATAATATGGTGAGCTTTGAATTGATAAACAATTCGGCTATTTTTCCTGCAATTCCTTTTTCCATCTTAGTTTTATTGAATAGTTAACAACTTCAATTTTTTTATTTTACATTCAGTTTTGCACCGTTGTATAACTTACTTTCTGCGGATTTAATATAAGTTTCACCAGCATTAAGACCGGATAAAACTTCAACTTCATCAGCGGTTTCTTTGCCTAATTTCAACCATCTCAAAACAGCAGTATTTTGTGAACTCACCGTATAAATTCCGGTTAGTTGTCCTTTTTTTACTAAAGCAGATTTCGGCACCATAATACCGTTCAACTCAGATGAATTTTCAGCAGAAACTTCAAGTGGGAAACTTGCATTCACAAACATTCCGGGCAATAATCCTTCGGAATAATCAATATTGATTTTTACTAAATATTGACCACCTGTATTTGCAGAAGAATGACTGATTTCAGCTACTTTTCCATTAATTTCTTTTCCGGATGATTTGATTAATACTTGTGCGTCCATTCCGGTTTTGATTTGGGAAATCAGAGTTTCAGAAACCATGACTTGTGCTTGTAAAACCGAAGGTGATTCGATAGTCAGTAAAGGCATTCCGGGATTTGCCATATCACCTTGTTCAGCAAATTTGGCAGTTATTACACCCGAAACAGGCGCGGTAACATGAGTATATTGGTAATGTGCATTGACTTCATTTTTCATTTGTTTTGCTGCTTGTAAGTTTGCGGCAGCCATGTCATAACGCGCTTTCATATCGTCCAATTCTTTTTGGGAAGCACTTTGTGAATTGAATAGATTCTCAAATCTCTCATAGTCCTTTTTAGCTATATCAAAAGCAGCTTGTGCTTGTGAAATTTGTGCATCGGCTTGGCCTCCTTTTGCCTGAATATCGGTATTACTGATTGAAACCAATAATTGTCCGGCTTTTACGCTTTGTCCAACCTGAATCGGTAGGGAAGTGATGTAACCCATCATACGCGTTGAAACATTGACTGAGTTTTTGGAAACTAATTTTCCACTAACTGAGGCAAAATTTCCGGTTGTATTTTCGGTGGTATTACTTAAAGTTACATTTACCGTTTCTCCGTTGAATTCTACGGGTTTAATTTCGTCGGATGAACAGTGGGTAAATAGAGTTAATCCAAATAGAACAGTTGTAAGGGATACTATTTTTTTCATTTTCATTGTTTTTTATTTTTTCAAAAATTCATAAGTTGCTATAGCTATATTGTATTCATAAATTGCTTGATAATATTCCAATTCTTTTTGGGCAGTTAAAGTTTCTGCGGTGAGCAAATCAGCTGATTTTTCCAGACCTTGATCGTATCTGTTTTTTCTGATGCGATAAGCTTCTTGGCTTTGAAGCCATGCAGATTCGGTTAATTCTACTTTAGTTGCTGCATTTTGAATCTGACGGTAAACGGCTTTCAATTCTAATTCGCTTTGTTGTGTATAGTGCTCGATTTCGGATTTGGCACGGTTATAATCTGCTTGATAAGCGGCTTGTTCACTTTTGGACTTTAAACCGTCAAAGAAATTCCAAGATAATTGTAAACCAACTAAATATCCTTTTCCATCAAATTCGTGTGGTTTATTGTCGTGTAATTCAAAACTTCCAAAAGCATTCAGTCGGGGTAAAAATTTGGATTTGGAAGATTTAATCATCCAATCATAAGCTTCCAATGATTTTTCATACGCTTGTAAATCCTTGCGATTGGTATTTAAACTGAAATCATTATTCAGTAAAACTTCATCAAAAACCAATTCTTCTTCCGGTTTGAATATTTTCCCGCTACTGTCTTCATTTAATAGTAAAAATAAATAATCGGAAGCATTTTGGATACCGGATTTTGCAAACTGAATTTGACTTTCAATTTCATTCACCCGAACTTCCATATACAAAACATCTGATTTCTGAACTAAACCGTTGGCAAAATAATTGTCGATGACTTTTTTGTTGGCTAAAGTGGTTGCTTTAGCATTTTCTAATGTGTTCAAAATTTTATAGGCCAGCTGCAAGCCATAATAGGCTTTGTTGAGTTCTAATCTCAAGTATTCTTCGGTTCGTTGTTGTTTGATTTTAAATACTTCAGTTTTTATATTTCCGGCTTTTTTCTGATAAACGCCGTCCATATTGATGATGGGTTGCTGAATTTCTATTTTTAGACCAAAATCGGTAATGCTTTTAGGGTCGTTAAGCAGTACGGGATTAAAATCTTCCATGCTGATTCGGGATTGATTGAGTTTGAATCCGAAAGCATTCAGCGGACTGTTGGTGTTCATCACAGTATAAGAAGCAGTGATGTTTGGCAGATAAAGTGCACGACTCATTAATAGTTCTGCTTCTGAAAGTTCAATTTCCTTCTGAGCTAATTGAAGCTGAAGGTTAGAGTCAAGCGATTTTTGATTCAGTTCTAAAGCAGAAATCCGGAGAGTGTCCTGTGTGAAAACTGAAATGCTGATTAATAATAATAATACAGTTAGCGATCTTTTCATTTTGACGGTTAAATTTTTGTTTTATTTCTGAGGCAAAAATAAACCGACAAAAAGTCGTGGACAGTAATATATGTTACACAGGAAATCTGTGAAAATGAATGATATTGAAATTAAGATTTAAAGAATGCTAGTTCAACTACTGTTATGTAAATTGTAAAATTGTATAATGTGTAAAAAATTCAGTATTAATATTTTTGGAATTTTATTTTAGACATTGTAGAATTAACTTAACACTACTATTTTTTAATAGTTACTTAAATTCTATTGTTTTTCCTGATTTCCTTTATTTGAACGAGTATCGTTATTTGGATTTTCTTTTGTTTTCTTTTTTTCTACTATATCCGTTTTGATAATTTCAGGATCTTCTCCTTTCAGGTAAGAAGGAAGATTCAAGCCCGCCATATTGAATAAATCATTTAAAGGCGGTACAGATTTCATTAATCCTGAAACAAAATTAGCTGTGGAATTAGGATTATTTCCACCTTCACCACCATTGTCCCAAACGGTTACTTTGTCTATCTTGATTCCTTTTACGGCTTCTACCTGAGTTTTTACCAATTCCGGAAGTTTTTCTAAAATTAATAAATGGAAAGCATTGTTAGCATCACCTCCAGCTGCTTTTACCATTTTATCGTAACCTTCGGCTTGTTTTGTCAGAATTTCAAATAAACCTTTTGCTTCGGCTTCCATTTTGGCAAAAATTGCATCAGCTTCTCCTTTCGCTTGAAGACGTATTTTCTCGGCTTCTGCTTCGGCATCAATAATGGCTTTTTGTTTTGCAATTTCAGCAGGAACGACCACATTGGCATTTTGAGTAGAGCGTTCCCGCTCTGCTCTTGCTGCTTCAGCTCTTTGTTCTGCTAAATAAGATTCTTCTAAGGCTCTTGCTGCCTGAACTTTTTCGGCTGCCATTGCTAATTTTAAAGCTTCTGCTTCTTTTTCACGTCGTTCTGCATCGGATTGTGCAATGGTGATTTGTGCTTCGTTTTCTCCTTTTACTGCCAAGGAATTTGCTAAAGAAGTAGCTACTCTCGAATCTCGTGCTGCTTCGGCTCGTCCAATTGCTTCGTCTTTTGCAGCAACGGCAATACTTACTTCTTTGTCTTTGTTGGTAATGGCAATTTTCACGTCTCTGTCCCGAATAAATTCTGCAATTTGGACATCTTTTTCACGATCGGCATCTGCTTTTCCGGTTTCTCCCATTTTTTCTTGTTCGGCAACGCTTACTTTAGCTTCATTAATTGCTTTTGCAGCAGCTTCTTTTCCTAAAGCTTCAATGTATCCGGATTCATCGCTGATGTCGGTGATATTTACATTAATTAATTTTAATCCGATTTTACGAAGTTCGGTATCTACATTATTTGAAATATTTTCCAAAAGGGTATCGCGGTCGGAATTGATTTCTTCAATCGTCATCATCGCAATGACTAAACGAAGTTGCCCAAATAAAATATCTTTTGATAATTCCTGAATTTGTTCAGTACTTAACCCTAATAAACGCTCTGCAGCATTTCCCATTACATCTTCTTCGGTGCTGATGGCGATGGTAAAACGACACGGAACATCGACCCGAATATTTTGTAAAGAAAGTGCATTGGTCAGATTGGCTTCGATGGACATAGGACGTAAATCCAAATAAGCAAAATCTTGAATAACCGGCCAGATGAAAGCTCCTCCACCATGAATACATTTTGCACTTTTTCCGCCTGTTCGTCCATAAATCACTAAAATTTTATCGGACGGACAACGTTTGTAACGCGAAATTAAGGCGATGAAGGTTATGAATAGAACAAAAACAAGAACTAAAATAAGGGCTAATTTTATCATAATTTATGAATTACTGAGTTTTTTTAACAATAATGGTTTTTTCTTTAATTTTTTCAACTTGAATGGGAGTTCCGGAAGGTAATCGTTCAGTTTCTTCGGTCATAGCAGCTAATTCGTGGCTGGTACCGTTTACACTAACTTGTATTTTCCCAACTCCGGACATATTTCCCGGAATGGTCAAATAAACTGTACCGGTTTTGTGAAGTAAATTTTTATGTTGAAATGTATTGTCTTCTGCTAATTTTGTAATTTGTTTAATCAGAACAAAAAATAAGAAAATAAACACAACTCCTACGATTACAGCTAATAAAACGAGAAAAAAGTGATTGGAAATATCAGAATAAAAGGCGATTCCCGTCCAACTGAAACCTAACATAAAATTAATTAAGTTCCGAAAGGAAAAAAACTGAAACGGAACATCTACATGGTCTAAATTTCCGTCAAAATCTGCACTGATTCCGTCAGTATCAAATCCACCAATCAAAGTGAAAATTGTTTGAATCAGAAAAATAAGGCTGCTGATGAGTGCCACATACCAAAATCCCTGAAGCAAAGGTTCTGAATTGGATAGAAAATCGAACATTTTATATTTTTTTGGATTTCTCAAATATAATTGATTTTGCCTAAAAACAAATAACTTTTTTGGAGTAAATTTTAATGACTTTTTAAATCTAAAATTTGAGGTTTAAAATTTAAAAAGAAAAATTTTGACCTTATCTGTTTTTGAATGAACTTATTTCTCGCTAAGCACTTAATAAAACTCTTTAAATCAACAAAATAGTAATTATTTAAAGGGTTTTAAAATTCGGTAATTTTAAAACAATAAGTAGTTTGAAAGATGAAAAATCCTTGAGAATTATCTTTAATATTGTATGCACAAATTTAAATAACTAAAAAAAATGAGTAACAATTATTTAGTAAAAATCAAATCATTACTGCTCAGTTTCGGGCTTTTATTAGGTGGTTTGGCTTTCGCACAAGTAGAATATAAGGAATTACCGGATTTCGGTTCTGCTATTATGGGTATCAACAGTAATGGGCATGGGGTTCATAGTTTCGGCTATTATGATTTTGAAACCAATACTTCATCTTTCCCGGAAGATGGGGTTGGAGGAACATCTGCAATTAATGATAACGAAGAAGTATTGGGCTTGTATGATGCTGACAACATCGGAGAATATGAAGCTGCAATTAGAACAGGAGGCGTTTGGGTTACCTTTCCATCGACTGTTCCGTTGACAATGGATGATACTTTTTATGCCATATCGGATAATGGCGTATGGGTTGCCGGTCAAACGGGATGGGATCCTGACACTGATTCAGTATGGGGCTTTTTATATAACACACAAACACAAGAATTTACACTACTCGAAAGTGCTTTGTATGAATACGGAGCAGCTTATGGAGTAAACAATGATGGAGTTGCCGTAGGATGGGTAGATGATTTGGACTATGGTACATTAAGGATGCCGGCGATTTTTATGCCGGATGGAGAAATCATCCTGATTCAAGAAACCGCAGGAGAAGCAAGTGGTATTAATAATCTTGGTCAGGTGGTCGGCTCTATTGAAGGTTCTCCTTTTATTTATGACATTGCAAATGACGAATTGCAAATCATCGACTTTCCGGTTGATTTATTTGGAGCAACTTTTGCCGATATTTCGGATACGGGAATAGCTATCGGATATGGTGAATTACCCGGATTTTCAAGAGCTCCGATTTTATATCATCCACTATTAGGACAACAAGCCCGATTACTTTCTGAAGTTTTAAGTCAATTTGGAATAGATGGATCGTCTTTAAATGGAACTGCTTACAGAATTTCTTCAGACGGGAATTATGTAGGTGGATTTACCGACGGCCCTGCATTTTTTGCAATGGGATGGGCTGTTTATTTTGATGATATGTTGTTAATTGAATCAGAATGTACATTGGAATGCCCAAGTAATATTATAATAGATGTTGAAATGGGCGAAACTACCGCAGTGGTAGAATACGAACTTTCTTATTCTTGTCAGGATGAAGAACCGGACGGATTAGAAATCGTTTTAATAAATGGTCTTCCTTCGGGTTCTGCATTCCCGTTAGGCTCGACTATTGTTTACCATGAATTGAGAAATGCGGATGGAGAAGCAATCAGTGCATGTAGTTTTACAGTAAAAGTAAATGATTATTATTGTACACCGGGATTTGATATGGTTGAACCGATTACCCGAGTGATTTTTGAAGAAATTGACAATGAAACTGCCAATACTTCTTCTGCGCCAAAAACAGAATATTTCCTTGATATGACAGCCAATGTACAACAGGGAGAATCTTATCCTATAGCTGTGGAAGCTTATACCGGTGGTCAATACGTAAATTATGTAAACGTATTTATTGATTGGAATCAAAACGGTGAATTTGACGAGGATGAACTTTATTATGTAGGTGCTTTATTTAATTCTACTGGAGATGACGGACAGCAGGTAACAGCAGATATTCAGGTTCCGGTGGATGCTGTTTTAGGTACAACGCGTATGCGGGTAATCAAAAGTTATGGTGAAAGCCCAACGATTCCTTGCGTAACCTATAGTTATGGTCAATCAGAAGAATATACCATTCAAGTAAATGAAGGAAGCAACGTTCCGGAAGAAGATACGTGTACAAAATCAACTCCGAATCTGGATTTTAACACTGGATTAGGACCGGTAGATCAATACATTTTTGCTAATGATTTCGTCGTTCCGGCAGGAGAAGCTTTTACCGTAGAACAAGTGAAAATGGTCTTTTGGATAGAACCGGGAGCAAGTATTAATTCAGCTGACATTTATTTCTATCAAGATTCAGGCGAAGGTCCGGGCGAGGAAATTGCAAATCAATCAGGTGTAACACCTTCTTCTGTTAAAAATATAGGTGGAAACTTCGGATTCATTGCTTATGAATGTACTTTCGATGTAACGCCAGGAGTTTTAACCGCAACAGGTGGGGGAGATACAGTTTATTGGGTAGGTATGCAAGTGAATTCCAATGCTTCAATGGTTTATTGGGGAGCTGTGACGGAATTAGATACACCGAACGAACAATACATTTTTGATCCGGACGAATTAATGTGGGTAACTAATACTTCCGTATTTGAATACGAATCAGACGGTGTAATGTCAATCTTAGGTGAATGTGAGGAATTAGGATTAAATGATTATGCAATCAATTCTGATTTTGCTTACTATCCAAATCCGGCAAATGAAATAGTGAATATTGTTTCTGATAAAACTGTAAAATCGGTTGAAATATTCAACTTAGTCGGACAAAAAGTTTTGACAACCACCAAAGTTCAAAACGGACAAGTTAACATGAGCGGATTAACAACAGGAACGTATGTTTTCCGGGTTACTTTGGACAATGGACAAATCGAAACATTTAAGATTGTAAAAAAATAAAACAAGGTTTTTAGATTAGTTAGAGTTAGTTTTTTAGAAAGGAGAGATTAGAAATAATCTCCCTTTCTTTTTTAATCAAAAAAATATTTATTTTTTTGTTTTTCAATAAAATAAGTTTGTTTTGTTTATTTTCAAAATTCACGAATTTTAAAAGAATAATAACAAAAAAGATTGCAAATAATAAAAAACTTATTATACATTTGCAAAGAGAATTTATAGTAGAAATAGTTTCTCAGGTAGTTAGAGTTAATTTTTTTTAAGGGATTCCTCGCAAGAGCGAATCCCTTTTCTTTTAGAGCCTGTTTAAATTATTAGACAAGTTTTAAACGGGTTCTGAAATTAATTCCTTTTTAAAAAAAGGTTTTTTGTATGTTTGTAAACAATTTTTGAAAAACTTTAGATTATGTACAACTTTTTACAGAATTTTCACAGTGGATGGGCTTACCTGACTCTTTTGGCAGCCATTTTATTCTTTCTTTTGGTTGGATTTTATGCCATTAACAAAAAACAAAGAAACAACGCACTCACCAAATTGAGTTTTATTACAACAATTGTATTCCACGTTCAATTAGTATTGGGGCTTGCTTTGTATTTCTATTCTCCTTATGCCAAGTGGAATTCAGAAACAATGAAAGACAGCACACTTCGCTTTTTTTCAATGGAACACCCTTTAATGATGTTTGCAGCCGTGATTTTCATTACCATTGCCAACTCAAAACTTAAAAAATCAGAATCTGTTCAACTTTCAACAGCCGTTTTTGCTTTATTAGGATTAGCTTTGGTACTGTCTCGGATTCCTTGGGCTACTTGGTTAGCTTGATGAATTTTAAACGGGCTTTTAAGCATTTATGAAACACAACAGCCTACCGTATTAAAGTAGTCAACAATTTGTTGCAAA
>JAVFAE010000061.1:0-9826 GCA_034002605.1 Weeksellaceae bacterium
TTGCTCGGGCGACTGCGCCCTGCGGAACTAAAAGTTGTTGCATAATTTGAATGTTTTTAAAGTTTGCATAAATTGGCGCAAATCTAAAGTAAACTCTTTAACTACACAACTATTTTAAGTAAAAAAAATTCAATAAAAAAAGTGATAAATTATAGTAGTTTGATTATTTTAGTGTTAATTCGGTCAAAATCTGTTTGATATTTAAGTGTTTCGCATCTTGAATTTTCTTTGCGTGTTCAGCAACCAAATCAATCCAGTCAAACAGTTTTGTTTTGTCTGTCGTTTTGGTTTCCCAATATTCCGAAAGTTCAAAAGCCGATGTTTGCATAATGGTTTCAACGATGTTCGGAATATTGTCAAACAAGTTTAAAAATATTCTCGGTACTTTTTGATACACTTTTTTTCCAATTACATAATCGCTTTTCCCTCCTGCTGTAAACAAATCTCGAACGTTTGGACAAACAACTGCTTCACGAGTTACCAGCCAAATCGCCAATCTGCCGAATTTGTCACTACTGTTTCCAAACAGTTCCGGAAAATAAACCATTGCTCGATTTTTCAATTCTTGTTTCTCTTTTAGTGATAGGTTGTTCCAAATTTGAATAACGATATTACTTGCTTTACTATTGTTTTCCACATCCATCCACCAAAGTTCTTCGCCTGGTTTCAGTTTGCTTTTGTAATAATCAACAATCGGTCTGATTGGGTTTTCTTTTTTTCGTAATGTGTCGTAAGGCATCTTGATTTTATCAAAAATAGTATTGCCTTGTTCTAAATTCATATCAATCAAATAGCGCGGCGAGTGTGTTACCACGACTTCCGATAAAACTTCTTCGTAAGGACGACAACGAAACTCAATCGGCTTTGCCAACTTTGCGAACAACATAAAAATTCGTTCAACATCATCAACTCTTGTGCTTTCCAAAACGCTGTTACCCGTAGTTTTCCAATGGTTTTGAGTAGTGGTCTTAACTTCGATTCCATAATATTTCTTGGCGACAATATCGGGAAATTTCTGCCCACCAATTAACTCGATTGAGTTTTCAAATGGTGTTCCGACTGCCAAATCGGTCATTACATCTCTCACATACGGTTCAAGATTTCTGCCTAAAAGTGTTGCTACTTTCTTTGCTGATTTTTGTGCATGTACGTTTAATTCGTCAATTGTTGAACCGAGCAATGAATCAAATTCACTTCTATTTGGATCTGAATTTACTGAAATTATCATAATTATTTCTTGAAATATAAGCTCCAAACTTCTTCTATTCTTTTGGCCAAATTGTAAGCCAAAAGTGGTGGAACTGCGTTACCAATAATTTTATAAGCTTGTGATGGGCTAACTAAAAAAGAGCCTTTTCTTCCGCCTTTATTTTCAATTACAAATTCATAATCTGGTGGGAAAGTTTGAATTAATGCACACTCTCTAACTGTCAATCTCCTTTCTTTCATCCCCCTTTTTAATTCGTTTTCAAGCTGACCTCCATTTTCTTTTGAAAGTCGTCTAAATTCAATATTACCGTGATGTTCGGAACGAATTGTTGGTGAAATACTTTCTAACTTTATTTCGGTTTGCCCTTGGCAATGTTTACCCATAAATTTTGCCTTTGAGTAAAATTTTTGTGATAAATCTTCTGTATTTTCAGGTTCTTCTAAATGCTTGAATACATCTTTTAGTTGTACAAAATGTTTCAAATCATCGCCTTCAATGGTGTAGGAATGTGTAGGATTAGGATATGGATTATATTGTTTAGAAATATTTACTTTTTCCAATTCTTCCAAAGCTGATGTTTTTAAAGCCGATTTTTTGATACCTATAAAAATCACCCTTTCTCTTGATTGTGGAACGCCAAAATTTGCCGAATGTAAAACTTGTGGGTCGAGAACGATATAACCGTTTTCGTTAGCTGATGAAAAATCGTTTTGAATGATTGATTTTACATCTCCAAGATTGACCAAACCTTTTACATTTTCAGCAATAAAAATTTTCGGTTGCGTAATCTCAATCACTTCTTTCATCCACATATAAAGCTGACCACGAGTTTCAACAGAAGCTGTTTTATCTTTAATAAGTTCACCTTTGTGATTTTTGTGAGAGTTAAAACCATTGCGCTTTCCTGCAACACTAAAATCTTGACAAGGAAACCCACCTGTAACCACGTCCACATCTTCAGGGAAAACATTTACGCCTGCACGATGCATTTTTACTAAATCGACAATACTTTCCTTATAAAAACCTTCTACAATATGCCCTCGTTTTGAAAAATAGTTAACCCAAGCGTTTCTTGCATCTTTTAAGATGTCATTAGCAAAAACAGTTTTAAATTTTGTTTTTTTGAGTTGAACAAAGCCGTTTTTTAATTTTTTGTCAATAAAATTTGGTGTTAAGGCTTCGTTGATAGATTCAGATAATACCAAAAAACCACCTTCACAGCCCAAATCCATTCCGCCACAACCTGAAAAAAGGGAAAGTACACTTAAAGTTTCCTTTTCTTGTGTCGTTTTTTTTATGGTCTTTGGGTAGTACAAAATGTCTAACTGAGGTTCTTGCACTACGCTGATGCCTGATTCCGATGTTTCTGTTCGCATAGTTAGTTTTTCACAAGGTTAGACTTAATATATTTCACTTTTTGTTCTGCTACTTTCAAAACTTTAGTAGCACATTCTTCATCAGCAATTTCATAAGCGATTTTTTCGCTCATAAATTGCACCAACAAATCTTCTTTGTCGAGTTTAAGAATTTCGGCAAGTTTTATAATGTTGTTTTTTGTCGGTTTTCTTTCATTACGTTCGATTTTGCTTAATATCGCTTGGTCAATGTCTAAATGGGCTGCTACATGTCTAAGTAACAACCCTAAACTTTCCCGTTTTGCTCTTATAATTTGTCCAACTGTTTCCATGTGAATTATTTGATTTGACACAAAATATCAAATATAAGTTGTCATTTTGAATTATACAAATTCTATTGTCGTTTTGTTGAGAGTTAAAAAAACTTAAATCCTTTTTAGTTTTGAGCAATGTACTTGTATAGTTGGGAGACAAAATAAGTTTAGAAGCAACTTGCAATCCTACAACTTTCAGAAAAAAACTTCTTGGCTAATTATAATAAGCTCAATGCTTCTATTGTTTTTTTATCGCTCCCAATAAAGATTTTTTTATTGTTTAGGATGACAGGACGTTTTAAAAATGTATAGTCACTCAGAATATATGCTTTGTAATCGTCTTCTTTCAAATTTATATTTTTCAAGCCCAACGCCTTGTATTTTTGTGCTTTACGGGAAAACAGAGCTTCATAACTTCCGGCTAAATTTTTCATTTCCTCCAATTGAGCTTCGGTAATAGCTTCTTGTTTAATATTTTGTTTTTCAAAATCTGAAAAATCAAATTGCTTTAAAATTCTGCGACAACTATCACAGCTTGATAAATAATAAATTTTTTTCATGAAATAAATAACTATTTTAAAATCTGAAAAGCGATGAAAGCTACGATATAAGCCAATCCGGTCATAAAAACAGCCTGAATCAGTGTCCATCTCCAACTTCCTGTTTCTTTTTGCACAATGGCAACTGTACTCATACACTGCATGGCAAAAGCATAAAATAATAAGAGTGAAATTCCGGAGGCTAGATTATAAGCCGGTTTTCCGGTGTTGGCATTTATTTCCTTTGCCATTCGTTGCCGAATCGTTAAATCATCGTCCGTATCACCTAAACTATAGACCGTAGCCATGGTTCCTACAAAAACCTCCCGAGCTGCAAAAGAAGAAATCAGTCCGATGCCCATTTTCCAATCATAACCCAAAGGTTTTATGAGGGGTTCAATGAAATGTCCCATATTGCCCAAAATGGAATGTTCTAATTTGTAGGAAGTAACTTCATTTTCTAATTGTTCTTCGTTCCATTCCGGATGATTTTGTGCCAGTATATCTTCTGCATTACGGAATTTATCACTTATTCCGAAACTTCCCATTACCCATAAAATAATACTCAATGCCAAAATGATTTTTCCGGCACCGAAAATAAATCCGGACGATTTCTCCCAAACAGTCAACAAAGTATTTCGCCAAATTGGCATTTGGTATTTGGGTAATTCCTGAATCAGATAACTTTTATAATTCGTTTGGATGACTTTTTTCAATATCCAGGCACTTCCTAAAGCTGTTACGACTCCAATGGCATACATTCCGAATAGAACAATTCCCTGAATGTTGAAAAATCCGGCTATTTTTTGATCCGGAAAAATTAATCCAATGATAATCACATAAATAGGCAAACGAGCCGAACAAGTCATGAAAGGCGTAACCAAAATGGTAATCAATCGTTCTTTGTCATTTTCTATATTTCGTGCCGACATGATAGCAGGAATTGCACAAGCGGCTCCGGACATTAATGGAACCGCACTTTTTCCGCTCAAACCAAACGGACGCAACCAACGATCCATTAAATACACTACACGACTCATATAACCCGATTCTTCCATAATAGAGATAAAAAGAAAAAGAATCGCAATTTGTGGAATAAAAACAACAATTCCTCCGATTCCGGCAATAATCCCATCGGTTATTAAACCATTAAGCGGTCCTTCCGGAAGTTGGGTTGAAAGGGTGTTAGATAGCCATGAAAAACCAGTTTCAATACCGTCCATAAAAGGTTCTGACCAAGTGAAAATCGCTTGAAAAATTAAAATCAATAAACTAACAAAGATAAAATAACCCCAAAAAGGATGAATCAATACTTTGTCTAATTTCTCGGTCATTTGAGAAAGAATTTTTTCTTTTTTGGTAATCGTTTGTTCTAAAATTTCATCAATTTGTTCCTGACGTTGCAAAAACTCCCGAACCTGCAAACGACGAGGAATGATTTTATGTTCTGACTTGATTTTCTCAATAATGGCTTTATCTTCTACTGATAAATAGTGAACTTCTTTCTGACAGATGGTTTGCCAAACCTGATAATTATTTGTCAAAGAAGTTTTTTGTTGAATTTCTTCTACAAGCGGTTTAAATTCTTGTGGAACTATGAAATTTTTTATCAGTTTTCCTGAAAAAGAAGCCAAAGTTGATTTTAATTCGTCAATTCCTTTGTTTTTTCGGGCATTGGTAAGAACAACCGGTGTTTGTAGTTTTTCTTCTAATTTTTCAACGTCAATATGAATTCCGTTTTTTTCGGCTTCATCCATCATATTGATGACAAAAAAGCAAGGAATTCCTAAGTCTTGAACTTGTTGAAATAATGAAATAGAGCGTTTAAGGTGATTCGGTTCGGCAACGATGATTGCCACAGATGGAAACTGAGGGTGTTCCGGATTATTCAGAACATCTGTTACCACTTGTTCGTCCACCGAGTTGGCATAAATACTGTAAGTTCCCGGTAAATCGGTCAGTTCGTATTGGATTTCATCGTGAACAAAATGCCCCACCTTTTTTTCGACCGTCATACCCGGATAGTTTCCTGTTTTTTGATGAAGACCGGTCAGTAAATTAAATAGAGTTGACTTTCCTACTTTAGGATTTACTATGAGTGCTATTTTTTTTCTGCGCATAAATAGCGTTCTATCAAGATGGACTGAGCTTCGGAACTCCGAAGGGATATTAAATTGGGAGAATCTTTAAGTTGTATGCAAACCGGACCGCCAAAAGGCAAACGATTTTTTAAGCTGACAAATACGCCGGGAATAATTCCTAATTCATACAATTTCATAGGAATTTCCTCTTCCGGGTTGAATCCTGAGATGCGTCCGGAATCACCTATTTCTAACTCAAATAAAGTGTTGGATTTTAACATATTTCCACCAATTTGTGCAAATATATTAATTAAATTTAATCTAAATAAAGATAATGGAGATAACTTCTGATTTGGCGGGTTTTCTCAAACGTCTGTTTAATTGTTTGTGACCTTTATAAGGTTAAGTTAATTGTACAATGCCAAATCCTCAAAATAGTGACAATGATTTTTTATACACTATACAACTTTACAGTTTACATATTTTAGCTTATAATTTTTAAATGGTTAAAAAGTTAGTCGTAAATCACCGATTCATTTCAAGTAATTCATCCAAAAATTCACGGGTGTTGGCTAATCGGGGTACTTTATTTTGACCGCCTAATTTCCCTTTGGATTTTAACCAATCAAAGAAAAGATTTTCACGGGCAACATTCAATTTTAAAGGATTTAAAGTGATGTTTTTATAGCGTTTTGCTTCGTAATCGGAATTTAATTCCTGCAAAGATTGATCTAAAAATTCACTGAATTGATTCAGGTTTTCCGGCTTTCGTTCAAATTCTATCAGCCATTCGTGTCCTCCTTTTTCTTTTCCTTCCATGAAAACCGGTGCTGCCGTAAAATCCTTCACAATAGCATGAGTTTGTTCACACGCTCTTCTCAAAGCTTCTTCGGCATTTTCAATGATTAATTCTTCACCAAACGCATTGATGTAATGCTTAGTCCTTCCGCTTACAATAATTCGGAACGGGTTTTTGGATGTGAATTTTACCGTATCGCCAATGATGTAACGCCATAATCCACCATTAGTAGTAATAACAAGCGCATAATTCTTCCCGATTTCAACATTTTCCAATGTAATGGTTTTGGGCGAATCCGAATCAAATTCTTCCATCGGAATAAATTCATAGAAAATCCCATTGTCCAAAAGCAACAGCATTTCCTTTGAATCGGATTGGTCCTGAATGGCAAAAAAACCTTCTGAAGCATTGTAAATTTCATAAAAATTTAATTTTTTATGAGTTAAAGCACGGTAATTTTCTTCGTAAGGTTTAAAACTGATTCCTCCGTGGAAAAAAACTTCCAACATCGGCCAGACTTCATCTAATTTTTCTTTTCCGGTTAGGTCTAAAATTTCATTCAACAATACCAACATCCAAGATGGAACGCCGGTTAAACAACCAATATCTTCCTGAATAACAGCACTTGAAATGGCTTTCATCTTAGTTTCCCATTCGCTCATCAAAGAAATTTCCCGATTGGGAGTATTTCTCAATTCGGCATAAAGCGGGAGATTATCAATTAAAATTGCCGACAAATCACCAAATAAAGTATCGTATTTCTGGTACAATTCACTGCTTCCGCCTAAACGAAGGTTTTTATTCTTAAAAATTTCAGTATCGGGATGATTGTTCAAGTAAATGGCAAACATCATTTTTCCGGCGGCATAATGACAATCTTCCAAAGAGTGCTCGCTGATGGGAATGAATTTACTTTTGGCATTGGTGGTTCCCGAAGATTTGGCAAACCATTTTATTTTCCCTTCCCAACTCACATCGCTTTGTCCTTTTCTCGCTTTCTCAATAAAAGGTTCAAAATCTTCGTATTTTACCAAAGGAATTTGGGATTGAAACTTTTGATAAGAATCAATTTCATCAAAACCATACAATTTCCCGTATTCAGTAGAAAAAGCATGCGATAAATTAGTAAAAAGTACACGTTCTTGTGTTTCTAATGGGTATTTGATGAAGTTTTCGATTTGGCGAATCCGGGTACTCATCAAGACTTTCATTACTTTATTTACCAATCCTTTTGCCGACATAATTTTGTAAATTTACAGCAAATTTAAAGAAAACCATGATATTTGAAGGGCAGATTAGAAAGATGATAGTCGAAAACGGGAATCCGATTCGTTATTATTTGAATTTACAGGAAGATTTTTTGGATGTTAATCAACAAATCGGAAAGAAAATCCATTTGTTTCATGACCATAATGAGTGTTTGGGATGTGGTTTGGATAAAGAAATATTCAGAATGGGCTATTGTAAAAATTGTTTTTTTACTCTTCCTCAAGCCAATCCAAGCATTATCCGCCCGGAATTGTCCACCGCTCATCTTGGTGTGGAACAACGGGATTTAGAATGGGAAATAAAATTTGAATTACAACCGCATATAGTGTATTTGGCTCTTTCTTCTGAAGTAAAAGTGGGCGTCACCCGGGTAACTCAAATTCCAACACGGTGGATTGACCAAGGAGCTTCACAAGCCATTATTTTAGCAAAAACGGAAAATCGTTACCAAGCCGGACAGATTGAAGTTGCATTGAAAAATTATTTGGCTGATAAAACAAATTACCAGCGAATGTTGAAAAACGAAGTACCGGAAGTGGATTTAATTCAGCAAAAAGAATTATTCAAAATTTATATTCCCGAAGAACAAGCCCAATTCTTAGTAAACGATAATTCAATTTATCAATTTCATTATCCGGTTGAAAATTATCCGACTAAAATAAAATCCTTGAATTTAACACGCGAAAAAGAATTTGAAGGAGTTCTAACCGGAATCAAAGGACAATACTGGATTTTTGAGGATAATTCTGTTTGGAATGTACGCGGACACGAAGGACTTTATATGAAAATTGAGATTTAATTGGAAAAATAAATCCAAACAAGCTCAAAAAAAGGCACAATTTCTTAGAAATTGTGCCTAAACTAAAACTATGAAAACAATCGGTTTAGTCCAAAGTAAATCCTCGGGTATAAATTCGTCCATAGCCATCTACATAGCTAATAGAAACTCTACCTTTATGATTTTTAAGGATTTTTTCAACCTCATTTTGACTGCTCACTTCTTTGTCGTTTACTTTTAAAATGATGTAACTTTCTCCTATTCCGATACTATTTAATTTACTTCCGGGTTCTAAATTTTTCACCATTACGCCGTAATCAATTCCAAAACTGATTTTTTGACGTTCGGTTAAGGGCTCAAAATCTGCACCTAATTTCTCGCTGACGCTTAAATCAGTAATAGAGCGGGTTTTTGCGTTTCCTTTTTGATCCCGTAAAATAACATTATATTTTTTCTCTTTTCCGTTTCGTTTCACTTTGACCTCTACTTTATCGCCCGGATTTTTACTTCCGATGGCAAAAGAAAGTTTACCGAAACTTGTAATTTTCTGTCCGTCAATTTCTGTGATGATATCTCCTTTTTCCAATCCGGCAGCTTGCGCACCTCCGTTGTCGGTCAGTCTTTGAATAAGTACGCCCGGCTGACTTTCATACTGCGTTTTGTTTTCTTTATTGTATTGTTTAACATTAAATTCATTACTCAAATCAAAAATTTCCACACCTAAAAATCCTCTTTGAACGATACCGTATTGTTTAATATCTTCAACTACTTTTTTCACTAAATTTGAAGGAACAGCAAAACCATAACCGGAGTAAGTTCCGGTCGGAGAAGAAATGGCAGTGTTAATTCCTACTAAATCGCCATTTGGATTGACTAAAGCTCCTCCACTGTTTCCGGGATTGATAGCGGCATCGGTTTGAATAAAAGACTCAATCGGATTGCTGGCATTTCTTCGTAAAATATCAATACTTCTTCCTTTTGCTGAAACAATTCCGGCGGTTACCGTTGAATTTAAACCAAATGGATTTCCAACAGCCAAAACCCAATCCCCTACGTTAATTGCATCTGAATCAATGAATTTCAAATAAGGAAGTCCTTTTTCTTCGATTTTAAGCAAAGCAATATCTGTGTTGGGGTCAGTTCCGACTAATTCTGCCACATAAGAACGCTGATCATTCAGGACGACTTCGATTTTATTGGATCCTTTTATAACATGATTATTGGTTACAATATAACCATCTGCTGAAATAATAACACCGGAACCTTGTCCGCTGGGCAAATCCGGATTTCTTTGAGGTGATTGAGAAGGTCCGAAGAAAAATTCAAGCGGGTCAAAAGACTGAGGTTGATTCGATGGATTGGAAAAATTATTAATACTCACAACAGCATTCACCGTTTTTTCAGATGCTGAAACAAAATCAGGGGCGGTAAAACCATAATTTCCTTTGTAATTAACAAAAGAAAAAGAGGAATCGCCCTTA
>JAVFAE010000062.1:0-9661 GCA_034002605.1 Weeksellaceae bacterium
CATCCAAATATTTAGCAATCTCAGCAAGTAATTCAAATCGTGGTTGTCTCTTTCCATTTACTATAAGGCTAAAAGCATTTTCAGTTATATTTAATTCTTTGGCTAAATCTTTTCCTGTTATTCCCTTTTCCTTTAGTATTTCTTTAATTTTTAACATAGCCTTTATTTTCGACAAATATACAAATCAAACAGAAACAATAATAAAAATTAAAAATATTATTCTTTTTGTTTGTTTGTATTGTTTTTTCTGTTACATTTGCAAAGTGATAATCAAACAGAAACAATAATTAAATTAAAAATCAATTTTTATGAAATCACTTGAATTTAGAAAAAACCATTTAAACAAAATGCTGGGTATTGCCATTTTAGCAACACCTCATTTTAAACTTATGTTTTCAGACGAAATTTTAGATGCTGAGGACCAAGAGGAGCGTCAGGAATTTACTGAAAACTTTCATTATCAACATTCAGTATTGAGAAAGTTCAAAGATTATGTTTACTCAACCAATGTAGGCGTTGAACCGGACGAACTTTCCGAAGGTGAGTTGTTTGATTTGGCAGATACTCTTTTGGATGTAGTGGATACAGTGGTAGAAAATTCTGTCCGGGAACAAATAAATTGGTTAACCACAGAACTGCAAGATTTAGCACTTTCTAAAAATCAAATATTATGAACACAAAAGACACCTTAGAAACCGCCATACAGAAATGGCTTGAAAAAATTATGAACCAAGTAAAATCAGAATCATGAAATACAACATCAAAGAAGTCCATGCCGCTTATGACAACGGCAAAATCAAAAGTATAGCCGTATTGTGGGCAGACGGCGACATGTATAGAGCGACTTATGCCAGCTTAAAGTCACATCATCAACCTCTTTTCACAAAAGACACAGAACTAACGTCTAAGTTGATAGAAAGAATTGCTGGCTATGGGCATTACCTAACTGAGCTGCAAAAACAAAAGTATTTTCCACACATCAAAAACTGGTCAAGATGAATACAACAGCTAAACCGCAAACTCCCGAAGATTCCAAAAAAGAAAAGAAAATCCGAAATCTTTTGTATCAATTTATTTCCACCGTGATGGAAAATGACCTTTATTTCATGCACAATGGTAATTTTATGAATAAACCTGAAAACTATGAAAGACTATAAAGATCGGATTAAGTACTTAATCAGCCGCCTCTACGAGCCGGCTGATACAAAAGATTACACCATCAGAATGACTACTTTGGATATTTACAAAAATTTATGCAGCATCATTCCGGCTACTTCTTTTGATGAGTTTGATTTGTTGGAAGTATTAGAAGAGTTGGGCTACCAGCCCGGCTATGAACAAAAAAAGTTAGAGGTCAAAAATGAGTCCGGAAAAGAAGAAGAACGGATATATGATGATCTTACTTACTATTGGTATATGAAGAAAATTGATTAAATTTGGGTTATGGAAACAATCAGCATTAAAGATTATACAGCGGAAGAGCGAGCCATAGGAAAGAAATACGCAATGCAAATGCGTGATGCTTTCAAGCGGCAAATATCCGTATTGGACAAACAGTCGGGAGCTTTGCGCAAAGCAGGTTACCGGGTTCGGTTTCGTGATCAAGAAGTTCAGGCTATTTCCGTACAGACTGTAAACTATGCGTTTGTCAACTACTTTGGCGTTGATAAAGAGCGAAAATCACACAGTCTCAAAACTGCAACTGGGAAAATTTCCATCCGGAAATCACACCCTTTTAAACTCAACTCAAAGATTCAGACACTTGAAATTCCAAACCAAATCATCGACGGATTTGCAGACGAAATTTCAGAATTGCGAGGCGATAAAGTATTGGTAGATGCAAGTCGACTTTTACTTAAAAAAGATTAGACTTGCTTAAAAATGAGCGTATTGTGAATAAAAAAAAACTAAAAACACAGAATTATGTTTGACATTTGGACAATAATAATGACCGTGTTATTTTTATATATCGTAGGTTCAATTAAAAAGAAACCCGGTCAAAAATGGTGGTAATAACAAAACTAAAAACACAGGATTATGTTTGACATTTGGACAATATTAGGTACTTTGGTCATCCTCTATATTTATCATCTTATAACAAAGAAACCGGGACAAAAATTCTGGTAATAACAAAATTAAAAACACAGAATTATGATACTTTTTTACGGACTTATAGGTTTTTTCATCTATGGACTGCTGACAAAGAAAAAGGGGCAGAAATGGTTTTGAAAATAAGTATATTTGAATAACAAAACTAAAAACATAGGATTATGATAGAACTTATTGGCTTAACTTTCATTGTTTGTATGACTTTGAATTTGTTTTATTTGAGTATTCAGGTTAAATAGAGTGCTCTTCTTTTATCCTTAAAATGTATGACGTTTGAATTCTGACCGTGCTTAAAATCGTATAAAAAAGAAAACAGCAAAACACTAATTAGTTGACTTATAATGAATTGCTGTTTTATCTGGTGACCCGGCTGGGGCTCGAACCCAGGACCCCAACATTAAAAGTGTTGTGCTCTACCGACTGAGCTACCGAGTCTTTCTTTCTACACGTTAAGCGAAACGGCTAACGGGTTGCAAATGTATATATATTTTTTAACTTCCAAAACATTTTTATTTCTTTTTTTTAGAATTTTTATTTCTCTCTTTTTAAGCGATTGATACTAAGATTTTTTAGCAAATTTGCACAAATTATACTTTTATGAAAATCTCTTTAGCGGGCTATATGGGAAGTGGAAAAACTTCTGTAGGAAAAGATTTAGCAAAAAAATTAAACTTAGTTTTTTTAGATTTGGATGAATTAATAAAAATTCAAACAGCTCAAACTATTAATGAAATTTTTAAAAATCAAGGTGAAATTAAATTCCGAAAAATTGAAAGAGAAATTTTACTTACCACTTTAAATCAAGAAAGCAACTATGTTTTAGCACTCGGAGGCGGGACACCGGCTTATTATGATAATATGAAACAAATTAATGAGCATACTTTTTCAGTTTATTTGCGCTTATCACCTATGGAATTAACACAACGATTATACAATGAAAGAGAGAGTCGTCCTCTGATTTCTCATCTCAAAAAAGAAGATTTTCCCGAATTTATTGGCAAACATTTATTTGAACGTCGAAATTTCTACGAACAAGCACAATTTACAATAGATGTAAAATCAAAAACAACAAAAAAAATAGTTTCTGAAATTATCCTTCAACTTCCATAAAATCATCCAAATCACGACGGTCTTTTTTAGTTGGTCGTCCCTCTCCTTTTTCACGATAATAATCTTGATTCAATCGACGAAGTTCCCTCTTCTCTAATTCTTCTTTAGAGGTCCGGTCAACGATGTACAAAGAAACTAACTTTGCTCCCATTCTGCTCTTAGGCAATTGAAGTACTTCAAATTCATAATCAATCTGGTCTTTTCGAACCGTAATTTTATCCGAAGGAGCTACTTCACGAGAAGCTTTTGCTAATTCTCCGTTTATTTTCACACGATTCTTTTTCACTGCTTCTGCTGCTATACTCCGGGTTTTGAAATACCGAACACACCATAAAAATTTATCCAAGCGCATGGTTAAAATTATTTAGAAAACTTAATTTTTGTACATTCGCAATTTAAACAGAAAATTTATGATGAAAAAATGGGGAATTGCTATCCTGCTTATTGGACTTACATTCAGTTCATGCCGAAGCAATGATGATGACAATGATTTGCCACAAGATGAACAAAATCAAGTAGATGATGATGCGATAGCAGAATTCTTAGATGATCATTATTTTGATCCGGAAAGAGGACTAATCAAAAAATTTGATAGCGAAGATGCTTCCGATGATAATTATCCGACTTTAAAATCTTTGGGAGTTAAACTTCCTTCCGGAGTTTGGGTTGTAAAGCGTCCGGAAGTGGAAGCCGAAGGTCCTTCAATTGCAGACAATTTATCCGATAGTATCTTGATTTCTTTTAATTCAACCCGATTCAAAGCGAGTTATGAAGACTTAATCCCAGGTCAAAAACCGTATGAAAAATACACCGGTTTATTTTTTAACACTATTTATTCAACCGGAACGGCTTCCTGGGATCCAATATTTTATTACTACAACATTGGTGAGAGTGTAAACAGCAATATTGACTTGTCTTATTATGTTATGGAAGGATTTGTAGAAGGTTTAAAACATTTTAAATCTACCCAGACTAATGGAGCTGATATTTACAATTTCCAAGGAGCTATTATCGTTCCTTCTCGGGTAGCTTATGGACGTGATTTTGTTTATCTGAACGGAATATTGGACAATATGACTTATCGGGACAATAGTTTTATTTTTAACTTTGAATTGCACAAAGTATTGCCAAGGAATACAAATTGAAAAATTTAAAAAACAAATAAAAGTGTAAAGAACAATTGTTCTTTACACTTTTTTTATTTTTGTGAACTATGAATAATTTCCTTACTAAATTTCATCAAAACTGGAATCTTCCTACCAACAAAAGCTTTTTGGTTGCAGTGAGTGGCGGTGTGGACAGTATGGTTTTATGCGATATTTTATTGAAAAATTCCATTTCATTTTCAATTGCACATTGTAATTTTCAGTTGAGAGGAAAAGATTCGGAGGAAGATGTAAAATTTGTCGAAAATTTTTGTCAACAGAATTCCATTCCTTTTTTCACAAAAAAATTCGATGTTCCGGCAGCAAAACAAAATGAAAATTCATCTACCCAAATGATTGCCAGAAAATTACGTTATGAATGGTTTTTTGAATTAATGAAAGTTTATCATTTTGACTTTTTGCTCACTGCTCATCATTTAAATGATTCTTTAGAAACTTTCTTCATCAATCTTTCCAGAGGAAGTGGAATTGAAGGTCTTAGCGGAATAAAATCATCTTCCAATTCCATTTTCAGACCGCTTCTTTCCTTTTCCAAAGAAGAAATTTTGCATTATGCACAAGAATTTAAAATTCAATGGCGAGAAGATAGCAGTAATCAAGAAACAAATTATATCCGTAATAAAGTCCGACATAAAATCAGTCCGGTTTTAAATGAATTACATCCTGATTTTTTACAGAATTTTGCTAAAAGTCTTCATTATTTACAAACCGATAACCAAATTCTCCATCAATACATTGCTGAACTTCAGAAAAAAATATTTCAGAAAGAAGAAGGAATTTTTCATATTTCCATTTCTGAATTACAAAAGCTTCGACCTTTAGAAACTTATCTTTTTCACTTATTTTCAGATTTCGGATTTAAATTTCCTTTGGAAATCAACAAATTAATTCATTCTGAAAATAACGGAGAAATTCAATCTTTCTCACATCGGTTAGTCAAAAACCGAAAGGAATTACTTCTTTTTTCAAAAACCATTGAAGATTCTTCTATTGAAACTGAAATAAATCCTAATCAGATTATCAAAAAACCGCTATATTTGAAAGTTTCAATTTCGGAATTCCGGGAGACTTCTGCTTCGGAAGTTTTAGATGCCGAAAAAATCAGTTTCCCACTCCGATTGCGAAAAAAAAGAACAGGTGATATTTTTTATCCTTTAGGATTAAATGGTGCAAAAAAATTGAGTAAATTTTTTAAAGATGAGAAATTCTCAAAAATAGAAAAAGAGAATACTTGGCTACTGATTGACAATGAAAATCGCATTATTTGTATTCTGGGAAAAAGAATAGACGACCGTTTTAAAATAACAAAAGACACACACAAATTCTTAAATATATTTTTATGTTAAAAAGGACCTTATTACTGCTGTTTTTTCTTCCTCTTTTGGCAAGTGCTCAGATTTTAACTCCGGTTAAATGGAGTACCGAAACAAAAGATTTAGGAAACAATGAGTTTGAAATATTGTTGCATGCCAAATTGGATGAGGGTTGGCACATGTATTCGCAAGATCATCCTAATGACGGAATCGGAGTTCCGGCTACCATTGAATTTGAGAAAAGCAATGCGTATGAGTTAATTGGAGAAACTACGGAAATCGGAAAATTAATTGATGCATACAGCGAATTATTTATGCAACAAGAAAAATTCTATGAAAACAAAGTCAGTTTCAAACAAAAAGTAAAAGTAACTTCCGGAGAAGCGGTTAAAGTAAAATTCAGTTCTGAAACTCAGGTTTGTGATGCCGAAAAATGCCTTGCTCCGGATTGGTTGGAACATAGCGTAACGCTTACACCTAAAAAAACAGAAAAACCAGAAGAACCACAAAAAGAAAATCAAGAAGTTGAACTTGTGAAAACAGAAACAGAGCAAGAACCGATTGATTCCATTCAAATAGAAAATGAAAATCCGGAAGAAACACAAACAGTTGCGGTTATAACAGCTGATGATTCCACTCCAACCGATGATTTTCCGGAAAATGAAATGAGTTTATGGGCAATTTTCTTAGCCGGTGTTGGTGGCGGTTTAATCGCTTTAGTCATGCCTTGTATTTTTCCTATGATTCCGCTAACAGTGAGTTTATTTACTAAACAAAAGAGCGGAGGCATCTCAAAAGCCTTAATTTACGGTTTGTCCATTGTACTTATTTTTGTCTTTTTAGCTACCGTTGTAACTTGGTTATTTGGTCCTTCTGCTCTAAATGAATTCTCTACCAATCCTTGGATTAATCTGGTTTTCTTTACTATTTTCGTCATTTTTGCTATTTCATTTTTTGGAGCATTTGAAATTACATTACCTTCAAGTTGGGCTAATTTCACCGATAAACAAGCCGATAAAGGTGGATATATCGGGATTTTCTTCATGGCACTTACATTAGTCATTATTTCTTTTTCGTGTACACTTCCGATTATTGGCGGTTTAGCTGCCCAAGCGGTAACTACAGGAAATTATTATGCGCTCATCATTGGTTCATTAGGTTTTTCAGTTACTTTGGCAATTCCGTTTGTGTTATTTGCCATTTTCCCAAGCTGGATTTCTACTTTGCCTAAATCGGGCGGATGGATGAATACCGTTAAGGTTGTCATTGGATTTTTAGAATTGGCATTTGCTTTCAAATTCTTATCCAATGCAGATTTAGTATGGCAATTACATCTATTGGAAAGAGAAGTTTTCTTAGCCATTTGGATTGCAATTTTTGGATTAATGGGCGTTTATTTATTAGGAAAATTCAGAATGTCAATGGATTCTCCGGTACAAAGCATTGGCGTTTCCCGTCTTTTCTTTGCTATTTTAACTTTCTCATTTGTCTTGTATATGTTGCCGGGAATGTGGGGTGCTCCGGTAAAATTATTAAGTGGTTTAACTCCGCCCATTCACTATGCCGAGTCACCAAATGGAGTCGGGAAAGCAGCTACAGGAACAGCTAATAGTAATTCAGGTGGCTTAGTCAAAGGACAAAAACACGGACCTCATCAAATTCCGGCATTTTTAGATTTAGAAGATGCGCTTAATTATTCAAAAGAAATAGGAAAACCTGTATTAATCGACTTTACCGGACATGCTTGTGCAAATTGTCGCCGAGTGGAAGAAAATGTTTGGTCCGACCCAAGGGTTAAAAATTTATTATTAAATGAAGTAATTTTGGTTTCATTATATGTGGACGAACGAACTCATCTTCCTGAAGAAGAACAAGTTTATTCCGAAGCTTTGGGAAGAAATTTAAAAACAATCGGAAATAAATGGACGGCTTTTCAAATTGATAAATATAAAAACAATGCGCAACCTTATTATCTAATCGTAGATGCCGATTTGGTTGAATACAACTCTCCCATGGGAGCCAATTTAAATGTAAACGAATATTTAACTTGGATGGAAAAAGGAATTGCCGGTTTTCATTCAAAAAAGAAGAATTAAGTTTAATTCAATACATACAAAAGCCCATCAACAGATTCTGATGGGCTTTTTTATTTTATCTTCTTCCAACTTCATACTCTTTTTCAATAAAAAAATCCGGTAAACAAGTACTTTATTTGAATTGTTCAACAAAAAATTTGCTTTTCATGAAAAATTTAATTTAAATTTATCAAAACATAATGAAAGAACAATTTAACACAAGAACATAATTTATTTTACTATGAAAATTCTAAAAATACAAGCATTACGCGGGCCGAACATTTGGAGCATCAGAAGAAAAAGACTTATTCAAATGCGTTTGGATTTGGAAGAGTTAGAAGAAAGACCCACCAATAAAATAGAAGGTTTCCGAGAACGTTTAGAAACTTTAATTCCTAGTTTAATTGAACATCGCTGTTCTGAAAGAACACGAGGCGGTTTTTTCTTACGAGTTGATGAAGGCACCTGGATGGGGCACGTTATTGAACACATCGCATTGGAAATTCAAACTTTAGCAGGAATGGATACCGGTTTCGGACGAACCCGAAGCACAAAAGAACATGGAGTTTACAATGTTGTATTTAGTTATATTGAAGAAAATGTAGGGATTTATGCTGCAGAAGCTTCCGTTCGCATTGTCGAAGCTTTAGTTGAAGGAAAAGACTACGATTTAAACGCTGATATTCAGCGAATGAAAGAAATCCGTGAGCGAGTTCGATTAGGACCAAGTACCGGAAGCATTGTAGAAGAAGCAGTTGCACGGGATATTCCTTGGATTCGATTGGGTACAAATTCTTTGGTTCAATTGGGTTATGGCGTAAACCAAATGCGTTTTCAAGCAACTATTACATGTAACACCAGCAATATAGCTGTTGATATTGCTTGTGATAAAGAAGATACAAAACGAATGTTAGAAAATTCTTCTGTTCCGGTCGCAAAAGGAGCTATTTGTGTGGATGAGGAAGACTTAATCGACACCATTGATCGAATCGGATTTCCTATTGTCATCAAACCTTTGGATGGAAACCACGGAAAAGGAGCTTCCATTAATGTGAAAACTTTAGAAGAAGCCAAAGAAGGATTAGCTTATGCAAAAAAATACAGCCGACGAGTAATTGTTGAAAAATTCATTACCGGTCATGATTTCAGAATGTTGGTCATCAACCATAAATTAGTTGCGGCAGCACAAAGAGTTCCGGCTCATGTTGTCGGAAACGGAACCCATACAATCTCTGAATTAATCGAAATTGAAAATCAAGACCCTCGACGTGGTTACGGTCATGAAAATGTTTTAACCGATATTGAAATCGACCGAGATTCTTTGGATTTATTAGAAAAATTAAATTACACTGAAGAATCCATTCCTCAAAAGGGAGAAATTATTTACTTGAAATCAACAGCAAATCTAAGTACCGGAGGAACTTCCATTGATGTTACCGATATGGTTCATCCGGAAAATATTTTCTTAGCTGAAAGAATTTCAAGAATCATCGGATTGGATATTTGTGGAATCGACATCATGGCAAAAAACTTAACACAGCCTTTACAAGAAAACGGGGGTGTTATTTTAGAAGTCAATGCTGCTCCCGGTTTCAGAATGCACTTAGCTCCTTCTGAAGGATTACCAAGAAACGTTGCCGCTCCGGTGATTGATATGCTTTATCCACCCGGAAAACCCAGTCGTATTCCAATCATTGCCGTTACCGGGACAAATGGAAAAACAACCACAACCCGACTCATTGCCCACATGGTAAAAAATAAAGGATACCGTGTTGGATTTACCACTTCAGACGGAATTTATATTCAAAACCATTTATTGGAAAAAGGCGACACAACCGGTCCGTACAGTGCTGAATATATTTTAAAAGATCCAACCGTAGAATTTGCA
>JAVFAE010000063.1:0-9528 GCA_034002605.1 Weeksellaceae bacterium
TATTCAAACAGAAAAATTAAAAGGTTTTAATGTAACTATTCCTTACAAAGAAAAAATACTACCTTTTTTAGATGAATTAAGCCCGGAAGCAGAGGAAATCGGAGCAGTAAATTGCGTTCATCTTGTTAACGAAAAAAAAATAGGATATAATACGGATTCCTATGGTTTTGAAAAATCATTGAAAACTTTATTAAAACCACAACATCAAAAAGCATTGATTTTGGGAGATGGAGGAGCATCGAAAGCAGTAAAATATGTGTTGAAAAAATTAAAAATTGAATATTTAACCGTTCATCGAAAAGGAAGTTTCTTGTATTCGGATTTAACAAAAGAAATCATTGAAAATCATTTATTAATCGTTAATTGCACACCTTTGGGAACTTTCCCGAATATGAATGAATCGCCTTTGATTCCATATAAATTTTTAACTTCTGAGCATTTTTTATACGATTTGATTTATACTCCTCCACAAACTCTTTTTTTGAGAAATGGAGCTTTAAAATCGACTCAAACAAAAAACGGTTATGAAATGTTGGTCTTACAAGCAGAAAAATCGTGGAAAATATGGAATCACCTTTTGTAAATAAGGTTTGTTTTATTAGATTTGCTACCTTAACAGAAAAAAAATATTATGATGGAATCGGATAACCTGCAAAACAATGCAGACGGAATGAATGAAAACACAACTAATTTGCCTGAAAACACCCAGGAAGTAAACGAAAACACTGAAACTCCTCAAAACAATTCTGAAGAAACACTTGAAAATGTTTCCGAAGAAACAGTTGAACAAATTCCAGAAGAAACAGTTGAAGTAGCATCAGAAATTTCAGAAGAAGTCCCCGAAGAAGTTATTTCGGAAGTGGAAGAAGAAAAGACTGAAGTTGAAGAAACAGAAACTGTAGAAGCAACAGAATTAAATTCTGAAGAATCTCAAGAAAAAGATAATGGAGAGGATTATCATGCTGAGGAAGATGTAGAAAATTCTGAGAATGAAGAGGAGGAGGAGGAAGATGAAATTCCTTTCAAAAATTACGATGAATTATCATTGAGTGTTTTGGTGGGCGAAGCCAAAAATATGCTGAAAAATCATCCTGCTCGTTTGTTGCGCGAACATTTCAATCAAATTCGGGAAGTAATTAAAGAAAAATTACAAGAAGAAGAACAAGAAAAAAGAGAAGCGTTTTTGAGCGAAGGAGGAGAAGTTGCTGATTTTCATTTTGACCAACCGATTCGTCGTGAATTTAATGCAATTTATAATGACTACCGAAAACAATTAGAAGCTTATTATAAAGAACAAGAAAAGAAACAACAGGAAAATTTAACAGAACGACTTCAAATAATTGAAGAATTAAAAGCTCTTTATCAGGATATTAATGAAGATAATTCTAATATTTTTGTTAAATTCAGAAATTTAAAAACCCGTTGGCACAATGCAGGAAATATTCCAAGAGCTCAAGCGGGAAATGTTTTTAAAACCTATTTCCATCATTTAGATAATTTCTACGAATATTTAGATTTAAATAAAGAATTACGTGAAATGGATTATTCGCATAATTTACAAATGCGAGAATCCATTATCAAACGAGCAGAAGAATTGGTGCAGGAAGACAATGTGCAAAAAGCATTGAACGAACTTCAATATTTACATCGTTTATGGAAAGAAGAAGCTGTTCCGGTAGCTGAGGAATTACGTGAACCAACTTGGCAGAAGTTTAAAGAATTAACCAATAAGATTCACGATAGAAAAACAGAAATCAGCGAAAGACAAAAGAAAGAGCAAACAGAAAATCTTCATAAAAAACAGGAAATTATCACTGAAATTCAGAATTTATATCAAAACTCCGCAAAAAAATCACATGGTGAGTGGCAGTCGGGAATTCGCAAATTAAATGCTTTACGTGAAAAATTTATTGCTATTGGGCGAGTTCCGAGAGAAGCAAATCAAAAAACTTGGAATGAATTCAAAGCAGCAACTCGGGAGTTCAATCATAATAAAAATGAATTTTATAAAACCTTAAAAGCAGAACAACAAGCTAATTTGGACAAAAAAATGGAATTGTTGAATATAGCAAAAGAACATGCGCAAAGTTCCGATTGGGCAAATTCAGTTCAAGTTATTAAAAGAATTCAATCCGATTGGAAAAAAATCGGTCATGTTCCAAGAAAGTTTTCTGATTCTATCTGGAAAGAATTTAAAGTTGCTTGTAATCAATTTTTTGATAATTATAAAGAACGAGGAAACAAAGCCAGTGCTGAGTTTGAAGCAAATTTAGCTAAAAAACAAGCTGTGTTGGATGAATTGAAAAATTTTAAGGTTTCTGAGGATATGAAAGCCAATATGGATGCGATTAATGAATTAAATGTTCGTTGGGGAACTTTAGGAAAAGTACCGGCATCCAAGATGAATATCAATACGGAATTTAGTAAAGAAATAGGTAAATTGATTAAGTCTTTTGGCTTGACAGACAATGAAGTACAAGATTTTAAAATGGCTTCTTTGGTGGAACAAATTAAATCCGGACAAGACGATCGTTTGTTGGATGATGAAATCCGAAAAACACGAAAAACAATTGAAGAATTAGAGAAAGAAATTAATCAATTGGAAACCAATATCGGATTTTTCTCCAACGCAGATGCTGATAATCCATTGTTGAAAGATGTTTTCAAACAAATTGAAGAAAAGAGAAGACGTTTAACCGAATCAGAAATTCGTTTGAGAAAACTACATCGAATTGACTTTGAGGATGATGAGACTTCCGATTCTGAAGAAAAAGATGCGGAATAAAACAGAATAAAAAGTAAAAAAAAGACCTGTTGAATTTTAAATCGGACAGGTCTTTTTTTATTGGATTCGTTTGTTTTTATTGAATACAATGAATCACATCTGATTTTGTAATAATTTTATACGTATTTTCTTCCGATTCTACTAAAACAGCTGAATTTCCTTCGTTCAGAATTGAAGCTATTTTACTAACTGCCGTATTGTTTTGAATAATGGGAAAAGCTTTGCTCATTACAGCTTTAATAGGAGTATCGTAAAGATTTTGTGTAGTTAAAAGTGCGTTCATAATATCCGATTCGTTTAAGGCACCGGCTAATCCGTTTGTATCGAAAACAGGAAGTTGAGAAACTTTGTGAATCCGCATTCTCTCGATGGCATGCGAAACTAATTCTTCTGTTTTTATACTGATTAAAGGAGTTGGTTTTTTTCGTTGAATCAAATCTTCTGCTGTTTTAACTTCTTCTTCCAAAAATCCTTTTTCCCGCATCCAATCATCGTTAAACATTTTTCCAACATAGCGACTCCCGTGGTCATGAAATAAAACTACGACCACATCTTCCGGTTTAAAGTGTTCTTTTAATTGAAGTACACCTTTTATCGCAGAGCCGGCAGAATTTCCAACAAAAATTCCTTCTTCTTTTACGATTCTTCGGGTATAAATTGCAGCATCTTTATCGGTTACTTTAGTGAATCCGTCAATCAAAGAAAAATCTACATTTTTAGGTAAAATATCTTCACCAATTCCTTCTGTGATATAAGGATAAATTTCATTTTCATCAAAAATTCCGGTTTCGTGGTATTTTTTAAAAACAGAACCATAAGTATCAATTCCCCAGATTTTAATAGCCGGATTTTTTTCTTTCAAATATTTTGCAACACCTGAGATTGTTCCACCGGTTCCGACTCCCACGACAAAATGAGTGATTTTCCCTTCGGTTTGTTCCCAAATTTCCGGTCCGGTTTGTTCGTAGTGCGCAATGGCATTCGATGGATTATCGTACTGATTGACATACCAGGAATTTGGTGTTTCTTCGGCCAAACGTTTGGAAACAGAATAATAGGAGCAAGGATCATCCGGTTCAACATTGGTTGGACAAACAACGACTTCTGCACCAACCGCACGTAAAATATCCATTTTTTCTTTGGATTGTTTGTCCGAAATAACACAAATCAATTTATATCCTTTGATGATAGCCGCTAAAGCTAATCCCATTCCTGTATTTCCGGATGTACCTTCTATAATGGTTCCGCCAGGCTTTAATCGTCCATCTGCTTCAGCATCTTCTACCATTTTCAAAGCCATTCGGTCTTTTACGGAATTTCCCGGATTAAAAGTTTCTACTTTTGCCAGAACTAAAGCCGGAATTTCTTTTGTGAGAGAATTGATTTTTACCAAAGGAGTATTGCCGATGGTTTCCAATATGTTTTTACAATAATCCATTTTAGTTTTTTATAAGTTGAGTGCAAAGATAAAGAATGAAGGTCAGGAAAAGGACGGAGATTTAATTTAATTGATTTCAGCACTTAGACCTCGCTCTAATAAAGCAGAACACATAGGTTCTAAAAAATCAAAACTTCCGGATTTTACTTCACATTTTCCTTTGAAATGTACCAACCAAGTACATTGTTCTGCTTGTTCAACAGTATGATGACAGATTTCGATTAAAGAATGAATGACAAAATCAAAAGTGTTCACATCATCGTTGTATAGAACCAAAACTCTTTTTCTTTCTTCTTTCTCAGCAACAGAAATTTCAGTTTCTTTTAGCTCTTGCCATTTTGGTTTTGTATGTAATTGGGTATTCAATTTTGAAGATTTTCAGTTATTCTTTATTCCATTTTAAAGCAATCCATTCGTTGCGTTGTTTTTTTGAAACAAGCGTTAATCCTAATTCTTCACCTCTCTTTTTGATGTCTTCGTAGTCAAATTCCATTAAACCACTCAAAATAATTTCGGCATTCGGATTAGTGTTTTTTATGTATTCCGGTAAATCTGCCATTAAAATATTTCGGTTGATATTGGCTAAAATTAAGTCAAAATTCTTATTGCCTAATTGGGAAACATCGCCTAATTTCACGATAATATCCACTTGATTTCTTTTTGCATTTTCAATAGAATTCTCAACCGACCATTCATCAATGTCTATTCCTTCCACATAATCAGCACCTTTCATTTTGGCTAAAATAGCTAAGATAGAAGTACCGCAACCCATATCTAAAACGGATTTTCCATTACATTTTGTTTCTAAAATGTATTCTACCATTAAATGTGTAGTTTCATGATGTCCGGTGCCAAAAGACATTTTGGGTTGAATGATGACTTCGTAGGGAATTTCCGGTTTTTCCGGATGAAATTCAGCACGAATATAACATTGGTCATTAACTAAAATCGGTTGAAAATTAGATTCCCATTCTTGGTTCCAGTTTTTTTGCTCAATTTCAGTTCTTTTATATTGAATATCAATTCCTTCTATGGATTTTGTTATTTCTAAAACTGCATTTTCATCGTCTTCGTTACTTCTGATATAAGCATTGATTCCAACTGAAGTTTCGGTGAAACTTTCAAAGGCTAATTCAGCTAAAAGAGCCGTTAAGATTTCTCCCCACGGCTCTTTTGGTGAAATTGTAAATTGATATTCGGTATAATTCATTTTTAAATGACAATCATTTATTTTCTTGATGTGATGATAGAGGTAAAATCATCAAAATTTAAAGAAGCACCACCGACTAAAGCACCGTCTATTTCATATTTTTCAAATAAGTCACGTGCATTTCCGGGAGTAACACTTCCTCCGTATAAAATAGTTGTCGCATTAGCTACTGAAGAGCCGTGTTGATTGCCTATAATTTGACGAATGAAAGCGTGCATTTCCTGTGCTTGGTCAGGTGTCGCGTTTTTTCCTGTTCCAATTGCCCAAACGGGTTCATAGGCAATGATTAAGTTTTTTTCTAAATTCTCTTTTGTTTGTCGTTCCAATGCAATGGTAATTTGATTTTCTACAACATCAAAGTGTTTTCCTGCTTCACGATCGGCTAATTTTTCACCCACACATAAAATAGGAGACATTCCGTTTTCATAAAGGTGTGTTAGTTTTTTTCCGATGTATTTATTTTGTTCATAATGATAAGCTCTTCGTTCTGAATGCCCGACAATACTGGTTTTAATTCCGATGGAAGTCAGTTGTTCGGCAGAAACATCACCGGTAAAAGCTCCATTTGGCATGGCAGAAACATTTTGGGAAGCAATAGTGATACTGCTGTTTCTTAAATCTTTGTTCAGTTGCTCCAAATACAAATGAGTGGGAGCAATAATAACTTCCGCTATGGGTTTGTGTGTTTTCACCCAAGTATTTAAACGGAGTGCTAATTCTCTGGCTTGTGAAAAAGTCAAATTCATCTTCCAGTTTCCGGCAATAATTTTTCTTCTCATATTTAAGTTTTTAACTTTATTTCTTTTGGCGCATAAAGATATGAAATTAGTTTTTTTTTCCTAATGATTTTTAATCTATTTTAAACGAACTTTTGGATCTAAAATTCCATAAAAAATATCTACTACTATATTAATGAAAATAAAAGTGGTGGCAATAACCAAAACAGCACCGGTTATTACCGGTAAATCCAAGGTATTTAATGCGTTAATGATTTCTTTACCTAAACCATTCCAACCAAAAATAAATTCCACAAAAACAGCTCCTGCCAACATCGAAGCAAACCAACCGGAAGTAGCAGTAATAACCGGATTTAGTGCGTTTTTAAGTGCATGCTTTCGGATGACTTCTTTTGATTTTAATCCTTTGGCATAAGCGGTTCGGATGTAGTCCTGAGTTATGACTTCTAATAATGAATTTCGGGTTAATTGACTGATGACTGCCAATGGGCGAATTCCTAAAGTCAATGCCGGAAGAATTAAATTTTTTAGTGTCAAATATTTTCCTTCTCCAAAATCATCAATTTCATACAAACTTCCGGTCATATTCAATCCGGTTATGGAGTGTAGTAAAAAAGCAAAAATATAGGCCATTAAAATGGCGGAGAAAAAAGAAGGTGTACTCATTCCTAAACTCGTGATAACCAAAAGGGAACGATCTATCCAACTGTCTTTTGTTAAAGCTGAAATTATCCCTAAAAAAATTCCGATTATACTTGCGAAACCAATGGCAGCTACTGCAAGAACGAGTGTATTGGGAAGTGTTTCGGCAATAATAGTTGAAACAGCTTTTCCTTGTTTTTGAAAAGAAACCCGTAGATAGGGGAATTTTAATAGAACACTTGAATTTTTTGCTGAAAAAAGAGTACTTCCTTTGTATTTTCCGGAATTTAAAGATGTATAGGAATCACCTGTTTTTTGATGGATGGAAACAGGTGATAAATCATTTAAATAATAAAAATATTGTTTCCACATCGGTTGGTCCAATCCTAAATTTTTACGAATAATCGCTAATTGTTCTGAATCTTCTTTTTGGTCGAGCATCATTCGTGCAGGATCACCGGGGAAAACTGAAAACAACAAAAACACAATACTTACTACACCAAATAAAGTGAAAATTCCATAAATTAACTTATTGAGTAAGTAATTGAGCATTTGTGGTTTATTATAATTTTATTGAAATAATTTCAAAATTTCTTCAGTGGATGGGAGTGGATTGTTATGGAATTTTCCAATCACCGTTCCTTTTTTCAATACAACAATTCCCGGATTACTTCGGATGATGGTTTTTAATGTAATTTGATCCACATAACAATAAGGGAAATCTACATTTTCTAAATCACCGTTGACTAAAGCACTTACTTGAATTCCTTTTTCAGTTAATTCATTATAAATTTGATTCAAATGTTGTTTTTCAACAGAAGAAACTCTGTCAGAAAAAGGCATAACGAAAAAAACAACTTTGGATTCTTCCAAATAAAAACCGGTCTTATCGCCGTCTTCACAATCCAAAATAAAATCATGAATCGGAGGTTCATAGCCATCTGAAAGTTTTTTGGTTTCGGTCAAATCCGATTGAATTTGCCAAGGCGTTCCTTCTTCATACCATTTGGTGTCGTTTACATAATCAGAATCGGTGATTTTTACGATTTCTCCGTTATTTTTGTTTTTCATGGTATAAATTACTTGATAAACCGGTGCTTTTTTTCCTAATTCATCGGCTGATTTCATTCCTTCCGGAATATTTTTTCCGATGGCATAAGCACGAAAATCAATCAAAGGCAATTTCTGAATTCCTACAAAAGAAATCCAACAACTGATGAGTAAAGCAACGGTTGTAACACCGTAATTAAAGACTTTATTTTTAATAAAAGGCCGAATATATTTTTGACCGATGAATAAGATAATAATCAGAATCAGCAAGAAAATATCTTTCCAAAATGATTGCCAAGGCGTTAACTTCATGGCATCACCAAAACAACCGCAATCGGTTACTTTATTGAAATAAGCCGAATAAAAAGTAAGGAAAGTAAAAAATACAATCAATAATAATAAGGACCAAACAGTAAATTTCCTGAAAATTCCAATTAATAAAAGCATTCCTAAAATGATTTCAAAAATGCTGAAAAAAGTAGCTTGTTGTAAAGCTAAATCATGTAAAAATCCAATATTGAAAACGTCAGGCGCAAAATATTCTTCCAATTTATAGCCAAAACCAATCGGATCAACAGCTTTTACAAAACCGGAAATTATAAAAATAATTCCGACAATAAACCGACATAACTGTACTAAATATTTCATTTTAATGTTTTTAGTGAATTAATTATTTTTTGTTTTCTTTTAATAGAATTAAAGCAAAAATAGCATAATTTATCATATCTAAATAATTGGCATCCAAGCCTTCAGAAACTAATAATTCTCCTTTATTATCTTCTATTTGCTTGACTCTCAATAATTTTTGTAGAATTAAATCAGTGATGGAACTTACTCTCATATCGCGCCAAGCTTCACCATAATCATGATTTTTATTTGTCATTAATTGTTTTGCTTCTTCAGCTTTTTCATTGAAAAGTTCTAAAGCTTTTTCATTGGAAATGTCGATGCACAAACTTTCGCCCAATTCCAATTGAATTAAAGCAATAATGGAATAATTTAAAATCCCGATGAATTCACTTTCTTGTCCTTCTTCTACTTTTTGAACAGATTTTTGTTGTAAACTCCGAATTCGGGCTGCTTTTATGTAGATTTGGTCGGTTAGCGAAGTCAATCTTAAAATCCGCCAAGCCGGCCCGTAGTCCTTTAATTTATTAGCAAACAGCGATTTGCATTCGTCTGTAATTTCCTGAAATTGTTTTAGTGTTTTTTCCATACCTTCGTTTCGGTTTCAAAAATAACAATAATTAAACTAAGATAATGCGAATTAATTGTAAAGGAAAGCTAATTGATTTGTCTGAACCCAAAATAATGGGAATTTTGAATGCAACTCCCGATTCATTTTATGAAGGAAGTCGTTTGAAAACTTTGGATGCTGCTTTGAAAAAAGCAGAAGAAATGTTGAAATTCGGAGCAGATTTTTTGGACGTAGGAGGCATGTCCACCCGTCCTGATTCAGATGAGGTTTCGGAAGAAGAAGAGTTAAAACGAGTGGTTTTGCTTATTGAAAAAATCAGTCGGGAATTTCCGGAAAGTTTAATTTCGATTGACACCAATCGTTCTAAAGTGGCGAAAGAATCGGTGGAAGCTGGAGCGGCAATTGTCAATGATATTTCAGCCGGAAGTCTTGATGAAAATATGTTTAAAACAGTAGCGAAATTACAAT
>JAVFAE010000064.1:0-9521 GCA_034002605.1 Weeksellaceae bacterium
CTTAACTCTCGAGTTTACCATACTTAATAAATCAATCAAACAATCTTACAACTCAAAATCATCTATGTACTTGTTTCGTAACCTCCAAACGGGCTATCGTAACCTGAGGCTACTATTAATAATAAAAGCAGAATAGTTTTGCCCTAATTATTTAACATAAACAGAAATGAAACGATTATTATTACTATTTTACCTCTTGGTATTTGCCCAATTGGCTTTTGGGCTGGAACCGACGTACAATTCAGATTTTCTAAATAATGAGAATCTTGTTGTTTCGGAAATTTATCACAGTTTTATTAAAATTGATGATACAGAGGTTTCTACCGATAATCCTAATGCTCTTACAGTGGGCAAGGATAGAAATTCGGGGAGAGAGTCTGTATTGGGAGTGCAAAACGTATTCATACCCGATGCCAATTTTAAAACCTATTTAATTGCCAATTTTGATACGGACAGCGATGGCGAAATTTCCTATACGGAAGCGGCAGCCGTAACGGGAGCTATCAGCATTTCCAACAAAAACATTGCGGATTTGACCGGAATTGAAGCTTTTATTAATATTACGGAATTATTATGCTTCCAAAATCAATTGACGAGTTTAGATTTAAGTCAAAACACCCAACTTTGGCGAGTAAATGCAAGAAACAATCAGTTGACTTCGGTTGACTTTAGCGCAAATACAGCTTTGACTCAAATTTCGGTTGAAAGCAATAATTTGAGTGAGTTGAATGTTCAAAATGGCAACAACACCAATTTCACTTATTTCTTTGCTTACAACAATTCAAATTTATATTGTATTCAAGTGGACAATGTTGCCATCAGCAATGCCAACTGGACTGGAAGTAATTATAATTTTGATTCACATGCTTCATTCAACACCAACTGTTCCCCTCAATATCAAATCACCGTCACTGCAAATCCTAGCACAGCCGGGACTATTACAGGCGGAGGCCTTCACTACAGTGGTGACACAGCAACACTTACCGCTACACCTACGATTGCTTACCAATTCGTGCGTTGGACTGAAAACGGAACAGAAGTTTCTACTGCTAATCCATACATCTTTACGGCTAATGCTGATAGAACTTTAGTAGCGGAATTTGCTCCAATACTAAACGTTAATGATGTAAATACAATTACATTAAATGTTTATCCTAATCCAGTTTCAACAATTCTAAATGTTGAAGTGAAAGAAAGCGCAAACATTAAAATTATAAATTTACTAGGTGTAACTGTTGTCACACAAAAATTAAATGCAGGCAATAACACCATTGATGTAAGTAATTTAGAAAAAGGTGTTTATTTCCTTCGTACTGATAAAGGTAAAACTGTGAAGTTTATTAAAAAGTAATTTTTTTTCATAATCTTGTTTAACCAGAAGCCATCCGATATCGGGTGGCTTCTTTTTTTGGACTTTTCTTACTAATTTAGATACCAACAATTCCACTTATCTTTTTCTCTTGCCTCATAAATATTATAAGTGTTTACTCCTAAAAATAGCACTACTGTTATGTAAACTGTAAAATCGTATAATGTATATTGTATAAAAAACCATTATCAATGTTTTTAGAATTTAATTTTGGGCATTGTATAATTCTTCAGAAGTACAAAAAGATATTTAAGTCCAACAAAACACATGAGATATTTAGCAAAAAAAATCCAATTTCTCTAAAAAGAGAAACTGGATTTTTTATTATTTTGAGGTTTTACCTTCTTTAGCTTCGATTATACTCAGCCATCAGAATTAACCAACTTCTTACCAACTTGCTTTTTTCACGCCCGGGATAAGACCTTGATTTGCCATTTCACGGAACGTAACACGTGAAATACCAAAGGTTCTCATATACCCTTTTGGTCGGCCGGTCAACTTGCAACGGTTATGCAAACGTACAGGTGAAGCATTTTTTGGTAATTTTTGAAGTCCTTCATAATCACCGGCTTCTAACAAGGCCTGACGTTTAGCCGCATACTTAGCTACAAGTCTTTCTCTTTTACGCTCACGCGCTTTCATAGATTCTTTTGCCATAATCTTATTTGTTATCTTTTTTGAAAGGTAAACCAAATTTCTCTAACAAAGCTTTTGCTTCCTTATCTGTCTTTGCATTTGTAACAAAGGTGATGTCCATACCTTGGATTTTTTTCACTTTATCAATATTAATTTCAGGGAAAATAATTTGTTCAGTGATACCCAGGTTGTAATTTCCTCTTCCGTCAAATCCTTTTGCGCTAATCCCTTGGAAATCGCGAATTCGCGGTAAAGCAGAAGAAACCAAACGATCTAAGAATTCATACATTTGAGTTCCTCTCAGAGTTACTTTGGCTCCTATCGGCATTCCTTTACGCAATTTAAAAGCTGCTTCGTCTTTTTTGGAGATAGTTCCAACTGCTTTTTGTCCTGCGATTAAAGTCATTTCTTCTACTGCGTAATCCACAATTTTTTTATCAGCGGTTGCTGCTCCCAATCCTTGACTCAAAACAATTTTTTCTAATCTTGGAACTTGCATTACAGAAGAATATGAAAATTCTTCTTTTAATGCCGGAACAATTTCCTCTTTGTATTTTACTTGCGGACGTGGTTTATAATTTGTACTCATCTTAAATTTCTTTACCGTTAGATTTCGCCACTCTTACTTTTTTACCATCTTTAATTTCATACCCTACTCGGGTTGCTTTTCCGGTTGAATCCATAAGAGCCAATTTACTTACATAAATAGGGGCTTCTGTTTCAATGATTCCTCCTTGAGGGTTTTCTGCATTTGGTTTGGTGTGTTTTTTAATTCTATTCACACCTTCGACAATAGCTTTTGCTTTATCAGGAAAAACTTTTAATATCGTTCCTTTTACTCCTTTTGAAGCACCTGATAGTACAACTACTTTATCTCCCTTTTTAACTTTCAACTTTGCCATTGTTCTTTAAATTTTATAAAACCTCTGGGGCCAATGATACAATTTTCATATATTCCTTATCACGAAGTTCTCTCGCAACCGGACCAAATACACGTGTTCCTCTCATTTCTCCTTGAGCATTCAGCAACACGCACGCATTATCATCAAAACGGATATAAGAACCGTCTTTTCTTCTTACTTCTTTTTTGGTACGTACTACAACCGCTTTTGAGACGGTTCCTTTTTTTGCATTTCCTGTAGGAGTAGCTTCTTTAATAGCTACTACGATTTTATCGCCTACTGAAGCATAACGTCTTTTAGTACCACCTAAAACACGGATAACCAAAGCTTCTCGAGCTCCTGTGTTATCTGCTACTTTTAATCTTGATTCTTGTTGTAACATATTACTTCGCTCTTTCTATAATTTCTACTACTCTCCAACGTTTGTTTTTACTCAACGGACGTGTCTCCATAATGCGAACTTTATCGCCTTCATTGCACTCGTTTTGCTCATCGTGTGCCGTGTATTTTTTAGTTCTTTTCACAAATTTCCCATAAAATGGGTGTTTTTGTTTGTAAGTTTCGGCAACGACAATGGTTTTATCCATTTTGTTACTTGAAACAATTCCTATTCTTTCTTTTCTTACATTTCTTTCCATCATGAGACGTTTTTATTGTTGAGCTAATTTTTGGTTCAACACGGTTTCTAATCGCGCAATATGCTTACGTGATTTACGGATTTTCAAAGGGTCTTCCAACAAAGATACCTTGTGATTGATTTTCAACTTTGCATAGTCAGCTTTTGCTTCTGCAATATTTGCTTTTAAATCTTCTATGCTCATTTCTCTAATATCTGCTATTTTCATACGATTTCGGTTTTATGCTGAATAATCACGTGCTACAATAAACTTTGTTTTTACAGGAAGTTTCTGAGCTGCTAAGCGCAAAGCTTCGGTTGCTACTTCCTGAGGAACTCCTCCTACTTCAAACAAAACTCTCCCTGGTTGAACCGGTGCCACCCAATATTCAGGTGCTCCTTTTCCTTTACCCATACGTACCTCTGCAGGTTTTTTAGTAATAGGTTTGTCTGGGAAAATTTTAATCCACAATTGTCCTTCACGTTTCATGAAACGTGTAGCGGCAATACGGGCTGCTTCTATCTGACGTGCAGTAATGAATGCTTCGTCTAATGATTTTATACCGAATGTCCCATAGGCAAGTTCTGCACCACGTTTGGTGTTTCCTTTCATTTTGCCTTTCTGGGTTTTTCTATATTTAACTCTTCTCGGTGATAACATTTTTTTACTCTTTAATCAATTAAACTTAATTAACGTGCGGTACGCTTTCTACCTCCACCTTCTTTTCTTTTGGATTGTTTTTTTTGCAATCCTACCAATGGAGATAATTCTCGTTTACCATATACTTCTCCTTTCATAATCCAGACTTTGATTCCCATACGTCCATAGGTTGTATGTGCTTCACCTACGTGATAGTCAATGTCGGCTCTAAAAGTTGACAAAGGAATACGTCCTTCTTTGTAGGTTTCTGAACGTGCCATTTCGGCTCCGTTCAAACGTCCTGAAATTTGAACTTTAATTCCTTCTGCATTCATACGCATTGTAGCTGCAATCGCCATTTTAATTGCTCTTCTGTAAGAAATACGGCTTTCAATCTGACGAGCAATGCTGTCTGCTACTAATACGGCATCTAATTCAGGTCGCTTGATTTCGAAGATATTGATTTGAACTTCCTTTCCGGTAATTTTTTTCAATTCTTCTTTTAATTTATCTACTTCCTGACCGCCTTTACCGATAATAATTCCGGGACGAGCTGTGGTAATGGTTACGGTAATTAATTTTAAAGTGCGCTCAATATAAATTCTGGATACGCCTGCTTTTGAAAGACGTACTCTTAGATATTGACGAATTTTTGCGTCTTCTTCAATTTTATCACCATAATTTTTTCCACCGTACCAGTTAGAGTCCCATCCTCTGATGATCCCTAAACGATTTCCGATTGGATTAGTTTTCTGTCCCATATTATTTATTATCTGCTGAGTTAAGTTTATCTTCTTTAGTTCCTAAAACGATGGTTACGTGATTGGAACGTTTTCTGATTCTATGTGCTCTACCTTGAGGAGCTGTACGAATTCTTTTCAATTGGCGTGCACTGTCAACATTTATAGATTTTACGAAAAGTCCTGCTTCTTCAATATCAGATTCTTCGTTTTTCACTTGCCAGTTGGCAATTGCACTCAATAAAAGTTTCTCTAAACGCAAAGAAGCGTGTTGTTTTGAATATTTCAAAATCCCTAAAGCTTTCTGAACTTCTTCACCACGGATGATATCCGCTACCAAACGCATTTTACGAGGAGAGGTAGGGCAATTGTTCAATTTCGCAAAAGCTACATTTTTGTTAGCTTCTTGAATTTTTTCGTTGCTAATTCTTTTTCTTGATCCCATTGCCTATTATTTTTTACCTTTATTTTTTGCACCTGCGTGCCCTCTGAATGTACGTGTTGGTGCAAATTCGCCCAATTTATGTCCTACCATATTTTCAGTTACATATACCGGAATAAATTGTTTTCCGTTATGAACCGCAAATGTCTGTCCTACAAAATCCGGAGAAATCATAGAGGCACGTGACCATGTTTTGATAACATTTCTCTTACCTGACTCTACATTTGTCTGAACTTTTTTCTCTAATTTATAATGGATATAAGGTCCTTTCTTTAATGAACGTGCCATAGCTTATTTCTTTCTTTTTTCAACGATATACTTACTTGAAGCTTTTTTAGGTGCTCTCGTTTTGTATCCTTTAGCCGGAACACCATTTTTGTTACGAGGGATACCTCCGGTAGCGCGTCCTTCACCACCACCCATCGGGTGATCAACTGGGTTCATCGCCATAGCTCTTGTTGCTGGACGACGTCCTTGCCATCTTGAACGACCTGCTTTACCTGATACTTCTAATTGATGATCAGAGTTTGAAACTACTCCGATTGTCGCTTTACATTCCGTTAAAATCATACGGCTTTCTCCACTTGGCAATTTGATGATTACGTATTTGCCATCTCGTGCTACTAATTGAGCATAAGAACCTGCGCTACGAGCCATCAACGCTCCTTGACCGGGACGTAACTCAATGCATGAAATAACAGTTCCCAAAGGAATGTCTTTTAAACGCATTGTGTTTCCTACATCGGGTGTAGCTTCTTTGCCACAAACGATGGTTTGTCCTTTTTTCATTCCATTCTGAGCAATCACATATCGTTTTTCACCGTCTTCATAAGCGATTAGTGCGATGAAAGCTGTTCTGTTCGGGTCATATTGAATTGACTCAACAGTAGCAGCTCCTTCACGATCTCTTTTGAAATCGATGATACGATAGCTTTGCTTGTGTCCACCCCCTATTTTGCGTAAGGTCATTTTACCGGAATGGTTACGACCGCCGCTTTTGCTTTTTCCCACCGTGAGACTCTTCTCAGGCTTTACTGAATCAACATTTACAAAATCATTTACAATTCTGAAACGTTGACCGGGAGTGATAGGTTTTAATTTTCTAACTGACATTTATTCTAAATTTTGAATATTCTAAATTTTGAATGATTAATTAAATAACTCAATCTCTTGTCCTTCAGCTAAATGAATAATTGCTTTTTTCATTTTATTGGTTTTACCTACTTGAAGTCCTGTTTTTGTATAACGTGACTTTACTTTTGGTGCTGAAATCAATGTGCTTACTTTTACTACATTCACGCCATAAGCTTTTTCAATTGCTGTTTTAATTTGCAATTTATTAGCTTTTGTGTCAACATAAAACGAATACTGCCCCAATACTTCGCTTGAATTGGTTGCTTTTTCTGATACTACGGGTTTAATAATTACTGACATATCTTCTCGTTTTATTTTCTTAAATTTTCTTGAACTTTTTCTATTGAACCTTCTAAGAATATGATTTCTGATGCGTTAATCATATCAAAAGTATTCAATTCCGTATTTAAAACCACTTTTGTTTTTTGTACGTTACGAGAGGATAAATACACATTTTTATTAGTATCACCCAATACGAAAAGCGATTTTTTTCCGTCTAAGCCCAAAGCTTTTACTACTTCAATAAAATCTTTTGTTTTAGGTGCTTCAAAAGTGAAGTCTTCTAAAACTTTAATTTCATTGTCTTTCAGTTTCTGGCTCAATACTGATTTTTTAGCTAATCTTTTCTGAGATTTATTTAATTTGAAATCATAGCTTCTTGGTCTTGGACCAAAAATAGTTCCTCCTCCTTTTAAAACGGGAGATTTTGCAGAGCCTGCACGAGCTGTACCTGTACCTTTTTGTTTTTTGATTTTTCGGGTACTTTTCGCTACTTCAGCCCGTTCTTTTGCTTTATGAGTTCCTTGACGTTGTGCTGCCAAGTATTGTTTTACTTCCAAATAAACAGTGTGCTCACTTGGTTCAATTCCAAAAACCGAATCGTCTAAAGAAACTTTTTTTCCGGTTTCTTTTCCTTGTATATTAAGTACTGTTAATTCCATTTTCTGATGATTACGTATGAATTTTTAGAACCCGGAACCGCTCCTTTTACAACTAAAAGGTTTTGTTCTGTATCTACTTTTATTATATTAAGATTCTGAACGGTAACTTTTTCACCTCCCATTCTTCCTGCCATTCGCATTCCTTTAAATACTCTTGACGGATCGGATCCGGCTCCAATAGAACCCGGTGCTCTTAAACGATTATGTTGTCCATGAGTGGATTGACCTACCCCACCGAAGCCATGACGTTTCACAACTCCCTGAAAACCTTTTCCTTTAGATGTTCCTGTCACGTCAACATATTCTCCTTCATGGAAAATATCTACTGTAACTTCAGCACCTAATTCAAGGTCATCTATAAATGATCCATAAAATTCCACCATTTTTCGTTTTGGTGTCGTTCCTGCTTTTTTGAAATGACCTTTCAAAGCTGCAGGTGTGTTCTTTTCTTTTGCGTCATCGAAACCAAGCTGAACGGACTTATAGCCGTCTTTTTCTTCGGTTCTGACCTGTGTTACGACGCAGGGACCGGCTTGAATAATGGTACACGGAATATTTTTTCCGTTCTCATCAAACAAACTCGTCATGGCAATTTTTTTTCCAATGATTCCTGACATTTTTTACTAATTTGATTTTTAATTTTCCTTGTCTTTATAAGGGTTTCCGGATAACTATCTGTGAAATAGACACAATCCACCCCTAAAAAAGAGTGTGCAAATGTAGTGATTTATCTGAATACCACAAATTTTGTGTAAGTATTTTTTTAATAAGTTTTTTGAGGTATTTGGAATTGAATCTTATACCTATTAGGAAGAACTCATTTTTGTCCATTTTTAAATTCACTAAAAAACTTTAGTTATTTACTATAATAGAATGACAATTTCGTGAAATTCGTTCAAATCACCCCAAGACACTCCACTTAGGACGTTTTGCAGGTGTCGGAAATTCTTCTGTTGAAATGGGGATAATTCGGGTTGTAAATTGGTTTTCTTTTGCAATTTTTACTGCAAATTCATACCATGACATTTGTTCTTTTCCTGAAAAATGATGAATTCCATAATCAGAACTTTCATTTTCAATCAAATCAAAAATATATTTTGCTAAATCTCCGGCGTATGTTGGTTTTCCAATCTGATCACTCACAACCCGGATTTCTTCTCGCTCTGCCATCAAGCGAAGCATAGTTTTGTGAAAATTTGTTCCATACTCCGAATATACCCAAGAAGTTCGGATGACAATCGTTTTAGAATTATTTTCTATAGCTTGTTTTTCTCCTTCTAATTTTGATTTGCCATAAACATTTATCGGATTAGGGGAATCTTTTGGTAAATAAGGTCGGGATGCCATTCCATCAAAAACATAATCGGTGGAAATATGAATAAGTTCTGCATTTTGAAGTTGACAATTTTTTGCTAAGTTCTTCACTCCTTCCGCATTTATTGCAAAAGCTTTTTCTACTTCGGTTTCTGCTTTATCTACTGCCGTATAAGCAGCACAATTTACAAGGCAATCCACTGAATTCATTGAAAAAAAAGAAGAAACTTGTTTCGGATTGCTGATATCTAAATCTTCTCGACTTAGGAAATGATACTCGTTTTTAGAAGCAGAATATTGTTTCACTACATCTTGTAAACTTTTCCCTAATTGTCCATTAGCTCCCGCTATCCAAACCTTCTTCATTTCATTGATTTTTAAAATTAAGAAAGGATTTTGCTGTTTTATCTTTTTCTGAAATAATTTGTGCTTCTTTTGGTATTTTCCAATCAATATTCAATGTTGTATCCAAAGGAAAAACTCCATCTTCAGCTGATTTTTCATAATAAGCATCGCATTTATAATAAACGATTGCTTCTTCGCTCAAAACAGAAAAACCGTGTAAAAATCCTTTAGGTACAAATAACTGATTTTTCTTTTCAGAATCTAATTCTATAGCAATATATTGTCCAAAAGTGGGGGAATTTTCCCGAACATCAACTGCTACATCTAATATTTTCCCACTGAGAACCCGGACTAATTTTGATTGTCCAAAGTCACCCGTTTGAATATGCAAACCTCTTATTACACCATATTTGGATTTTGATTCGTTATCCTGAACAAAATG
>JAVFAE010000065.1:0-9467 GCA_034002605.1 Weeksellaceae bacterium
TTACTATAGACAAACCAATTTCTGTTTGATTCATCTATAAAATTCAATTGTATATTTTGTTTTACGTTACCAAGGGAAATGTTTGACTTGAAGATGATTTTATCTTTGCTTGTTTTGGAAACATCGCCAACAAGAATTTCCATTTCTTTTATATCGGATGTTCCATTCAAAACAAAATAGCCATCTCCGTTAAAATTAGTAGAAATGTGCAATTCAGAATCTTCCTCTTCTATTCTCACTCGTGGATTTTCATTGTTGTAATAACGTCTATCTACCACGATTTTTGAAAAAATGTCTTTATGTTCATTTCCTAATAAGTTTTTGAGTAGTGTTCTGTCTGCTTCCGAAGGACAAACAATTTCAAAATCAGCTAAATCATTAAAAGTAAGTTCATCCTTAACCAAAAATTCCTGTTGTGAGTAATTCATATACTTTCTATTGTGCTCTTTGTTGTAACTCATATTTGAATACAAATAATCAAAATTGAATTTATCCAACATTTTTTCAATGGAATTGAATTGAGTAGAATCCGCTTGCATATTTCCATTGCTTACACAACATTTCTTTTCGTATTTAAATAAAACTTCCTTGATTGAAAACCTGAAAAATATTGGAATTGGACATTTTGGAAATCCTAGACCTCTAGCTTTGTCATACCAGGAAATCCAATTTCCGTGAGTTTCATATCCGTCTGTTGTGTTTTTGCCTAAAAACTCATTGTAAAACTGTGTTGGTGTTTGCGGTCTAAAATAAAAGCGTGCATAGTTATGAGCATCGTCTCTACGATGAACAACGTTTCCTGCGGCATCACCTTTTATATTCGCTTTATTTCTGCTTTGAATTTTTCTATTTTTAATTATTTCAACAGCATTATCAATATGGGAAAAGTGATAAATACTTCCTTTCCATTCCGACCATTGTTGTTCAATTTTATCAAGGAAATTTAAAGTTGCGTCTTTGTTTATTCCATCTAAGACATAGTTTCCTAAAAGTTCTTCAACTCGTTTGTTTGCTTTTAGATTTGACCAATTCCAAAACTGTTTAAACTCTTGAATTATTTCTTTTGTGAATTGCAAATTTGTGTTTGATGAAATCAAATTCCAATCTAAATATGCCTTAAACTTGTGTAAAATTTGGGAGTTCAATGGAAGTTTACCCGATGCACATATAAAATGCCAATTCCATTTGTCGGCAAATCGTTCAAGAAAATCAATATCCTCAAAATTGATTTGTGGATTTTCTGTAATACTTTCCCAATGCCATTTGTTTTCAAATTTGGCAATTATTTCTTTAGTCGGATTTAGATTAGGATGTTTAGAGATGTATTCCCAATCTAAATCATAATCCTTGATTAGCGTTAGAATTTCGACTGACGGTGAAAATGACTTATGCCTTGAGACTAATTTCCAGTTCCAATATTTTGCTTTTGTTTTCTCAATGAATTCAGCATTAAACTCAAGATTTGCGTTTTCGGATAAGTAATTCCAATCCCAATCTTTGTCTAAAAGTTGTAAAAGTGTTTCATTGCTGAACTCAATATTTCTGCGTTTTGAAAGTGCTTGCCAATCCCAATTCTTGTCTTTTAATTCAAGAATTAGTTCGTTAGAGATATCTGCTTTTTCGTTTTCTGATAAAACTTGCCAATCCCAATTTTTGTCTTTTGTTTCAAGGATTAGTTTGCTATCAATTACAATGTCCTTACGTTTTGAAAGAGTATCGAACTGAATTTGTGGAAATTCAGATAGAAGTGCGGAAAGGTAATTTTTATCATCTCTTTTTTTGGATAATAGAAAACCGCCACTTTCACTTAAATAATCCCAGTCCCACTTATCCTTGAATATTTTAATAAATTCACGATTGTAGTTTAAATTTGAATTTCGAGTAAGTATAGACCAATTCCAATAATTTTTAAATGTTCTTAAGTATTTCAATACATATTTAAAATATTCTTGGTATGGCCATTCACTTTTGTTGAATTCAAACTTTCTTTTAATTGATTCATTTTCTGAGAACTTCTCCCAGTTGATTTTATCTTTTAGCTGGTTAAGAGTATTAAAATCGTTTGGTAAATGCGGATGACTTGAAATAAAATCCCAGTCCCATTCAAAAACATCTAACTGGATTGTTGCCTGAGCAATAGGGAATAAGGTTTCAAAGGGAATTTTGCAAGTTATGTCTTTCCAATACTCTTTACGTTTCTCCGACTCTACAACAGTCAAGCAAGCTGCAATTTTTGGAAGTTGTTTATCTATTGCAAGCTCGTTTTCTATTGTAAAAACATCGTTTATCAGATACTTCCAATCAACGTATTGTGCAATATCTTCTAATAGTTCGAGAATAGTGTCCTTGTCAATTTTTCGGGTTGCTATTTTCCAATCCCACTTTTCAAACAATTCATCATCTTCATAGCTATCAAGAATTGTTTCTTCTGAACTATTTTCCGTAATGAAACTCCAATCCCAAGGGAAATGCTTGTTTGCAAAAATATATTCTGATTTTTCTTTTCTTGTTAGTGATTTCCAAAATTCAGATTGTTTTTCGCTTTCTGTTGCCTTGTAAAAAGCCTCTAAGTTTTTATTCCAAAACGAAACATTAAAAGATGATTGCGATAGAATTTCATTCCAAAGCAAATTGTTTGAATATGTAAGTTCTCCAAGAAATGCCTTTTCAATAAATGTAGGGTTGCTAATCAGCTTTTTATTTTGTGAAATTCCTTCCCAATTCCAAGCGAAGTCCGGAAAGTCGCTTATCAAACTGTAATCAGAAATATGTTTGCTAACATTCAAAAAACCATTTTCTGTACTGATACGATTGTGATACTTCTGAAAAATAGGTTTGCTCCATTCAACGTTATCGTTTGTGTCAAAGCCGTTAATGTATTTTTGAGTTTCCCATTGAATCAAATTTTGATTTTCAAAAAAATCTATAAGGTCTGGTGTCCAAATATACTTTTGGTGAGCAACAACAAAATTTTCAGGCAAATGCAGCTTTAAAAGCGATTTAAACGTTTCATCATTCAAACATTTTGCGGCCATTTCTTCGTTGATGAAAAAACGATTTAAAACCGTGTGCCAATCAAGTCGCTTGGCTAATATAGAAATATGCTTGTAAAGAAAGTTTATGTCAAACTTTTCTGAAATGAGTTTCCAATTCCACGGTTTTGAAAGCAAAACATTGACATAATTACCTTTTCCTTGTATTTTAAATAAATTGCGTAGTATTTCACTTTTGACATCTGTTATAAGATAATAATCCCACGGAAAATCATCTATGTGTGTTTCGATAAAAATATCAGATAAGTTCTTTGACAAATAGTTCCAATCCCAACCATCTGCTTTTAACTCTTCGAGAGTCAGAATTTCCGTTAATTCATTTCTTTGTTCGGCTGTAAGGCTATTGACATCATAACCTTTATTTTTAGATAACTCTTTTATTATCTCGTTATCTTCTTTTTTATTTTGAATTTGATTGAACCAATACTGAAAGTGTTTATTTTTTCTTTGGATTAGCAAATCTTGAACAAGCCCTGTTTCTTTGTATGATAGTTCTTCAAAATCCCAGGTATATAATTCTATTTGTTTTTTGATGAAATTATCGTCAAACCTTTTAGTTAGTTCGGTCCAACTCCAATATTCAGTGTATTTCTCAATAACAGATTTAATGCTTTCAATAGGTGCCTTTTCAGAAATAATGCTCCAAATTCCACCGTCTCCATTTTCACGAAACAATTCAAAAATAGCTTTGTCATTCCAATCAAGTTTTTGATTACCTGCAAGTTCTTTCCAATTCCATAAGTCAATATACGTTTCAATGTCTTGTTTGGTAATTAGAACTTTCGCTGAAAGAATATGATGATACATTCCTTGTCGTAGCAACTTGCTTTTAAATTCTTCATTTTCGGGTAGTCCAACTAAAAATTGAATTTCGGGTTTGTTTGAACCTGATTTTAATATTGAAAGTTCAAGCGAATTATCAAATGCTGTAATTTCGCATTGTAGGGAAATGGTTTTGTAACTTATTCTTGGATCGCTTTCGTAAAGCTCAACTATCTCGCCTTTGTAAATATCGTTTCCGAAAAGTTGGAATTGAAGTTTTTGCTTTAATTCAGGATTTTCAAGTGTCTGTTCTTTAAACTCTTTTCCGTGAGATAAACGATTTTCTATGTCAAAAACATTCTTGAAAGAAAAATCAAATGTTTCCCCTGTGGCGGTTTGGTTATCAAACAATTCAGTTGTAGCAAAGTAGTATTTATATTTCAGCTTACTTTGTATAGCTTCTTGTCCAAACTCTGTTAATTGAATCTTCGGTTCCTTTTCACTTACTGCAATCAGATTGTATTCGGTTAGTCCTTTCAGATAAATGCTCAAAATATCTTTTTCAGCCAAATCTTGTAAGTTGAAACCTAACAGAAATGCCAATTCTGAAAAATTGATTTCATTTCCTTTTGCATTAATGATTGAACAAAATATCTCGTCAATCTCATTGATATTAGAAGCTCTTCTATACAGAATTTGGTAAGAAGTGGATTTTATAGTCCATTCAAACGGAAATGTGGCGTATGTGGGTTTAGTGCTATCCATTTTGTTCAACTGCATTTTGTAATTCTTCTGCACTAATTATTTTTTGCATTTTATCATATACATTTTTGTAAATTGGCTCTCGACAAAAATGTTCACTATTTCCAACCACAATTAGTAATCTTCTTGCTCTTGATAAAGCAACATTCAAACGGTTTGGCGATTCTGCAAAACCTAAACTGTCTTGTCGTGGGTAACCTAAATCGGGATATAAATCAAAATCCGCTTCTTGTCCTTGAAAAGATGCAATTTTGTTGCTTCGTACCATTGAAACGATGATGATATTCCTTTCCATTCCTTGAAATCTATCAACCGTGCTTAAACGAATTGGAACTTCACTATGCTTTTCTTTGAGCATTTTGTTGATATAGTGAATTTGCTTTCCATAAAAACTAATTAATCCGATTTGTTTTTCTTCAAAACTTTTGTTGGAAAGCCATTGGTCAAATTCATTTTTCCCACTGCTGTTTTTGAGAACATTCAAAATATTGTCAATCGCTTCAATTTCTCCGAAATTAACTCTTGATGTTCCTTCCTGAATTTCGGGTGTGGTTACATTTACCCAAATGGTATGTGTTTCGGGTGTCAAGATGTTTTTGTATTGTAAGCCGTGATACCTTGAATCCCATTTGTCAAACGAATTGTGATAAGTTTCTTCTGAAGGTAAACCACACTTCAAACCACCATCTTCTTCATAAAATTGTGCAATTACATCATTAATTGCTGGGTGCATTCGATATTGTGTGTCAAATGTTCCTTTTATGCTATCATCAATATTTTTGAATAACCTTTCAAACTGCGAAATTTCAAATTCCTTATGTGATAGTGTTTTGGCCAATGCCTTTTCGCCAATAGACATTAGTAAATCTTTAATTTCTTCTCCATCAATCATTGGTGGTAATTGTCTATGGTCGCCCACTATAATTGATTTCTTTCCAAATAAGACAGGCAAAGCAAGTTCGGGTGGTGTTGCTTTACTTGCTTCATCCATAATTACGGTGTCAAAATTTATGTTTGTTCGGTTACAACTTTTATAATCGTTTTCCTGATAGCTTTTCCGGCTGAAAACATTCAAGTATGAACGGAAAAACGAAGTCCATTTATTTTCAGAATTAAGTTTTCCTATTGAACTTCCTGTTGCACCAATCAAATTCACATACTCCAAGTATTTCTCTGCAAAAAGTTTTTTGGTATCATTGTTAGGCTTTTGCAAATGGTTTTTCCATTTATCTAGTGCCGAATCAATTTGTTCATCGTCTTGGAGTTTAACTCGGTTTGCTATGTTGCTTACCCAATGCGATACAGTGTTACTTTCATTGGAATTGCTCTTCTGCCAATTTTCAATGGCATCAAGCGAATAAAAATATCCTTCCGATTCTAAGTTTTCAGTATTGCCAAAGCGAATGGGTTTTACAACATTATTTTGACCATTCTTTAATCGGTCAATGGCATTATCAACAGCAAGATTCGTTTCAGAAGTCAGGAGAATTTTTTGTTTTGGTTCTTTTCTGATGTGTTGCCAAATTATTTCAGCGATTGCAGTTGATTTGCCTGTTCCTGGTGGTCCTTGAATTAGAGCTAATTCATCTGCGTAAAGCGATTTGAAAATTGCTTGCCGTTGCGACTCATTTAATGACTTAGAAAAAAGATTGTTTTCAAAGTCTTGCCATTCATCACTCGTTTTACTTAGCAAATAGTCAATATTTTCAATGACTTTGGCTTTTGATGAATCGTATAAAAAAACTTTTGCGTTGTCATTTGGCAACTTCGTTTTTTTATCATCAAGTTTAAGAACAGTATCTTCTAAACGTTTTATCTTGTCCTTTTCACCTTTTAAATCGGGAAAAATGGCTTTTACCTTTTCTTCCGAAATATTCTCTTTTACTTCTTCAATTCTATCTTCATCAACTACAAAATACAAAGCAGGATAATCAACTTTCTGTAATTTACCTAAATAGAATTTTTCCTTTTGAGGATTTCCGAAATAAAATTCTTCTCGTAAAAGTTTTGAAAGTTTATCTTCTTCTTGCTCAACTTTTAATTCAAAGTTTTCCTCACAAAGATATTTCTCTTGGAATGGCTCATCGGTAGTGTGAGTAAATTCCGTTCCTTGCAGAAATTCGTATAACTGATCATTTAATTTGTCCCTTTCAAAACCTTTATTACCATCACCTGATTTATAAAACTTTCTAAAAATGAGTTTCTCTCCGTTTGCAATAAGTTTTGTATTCAGATTTGGAAATTCTTTTTTCAAATTACTTTGTAATTCGTGTAATCCTGTTTCAAATTTGATGTTGAATTTGAATTTATGAGTATCACCTCTGTCGTATATATCAAAGAATGAGAATGATTTAATATGATTAAGTTTCTCAATTAGTTCTGATTCAGTTTCAAAATCAAATGAAATTGTTCTGTGTGTTTGGCTTACTTGAAATTCGTCCCCGTGTATTTCAGAAAACAATCTATTCCAAAATACATCTTCGTTTCTTTCAAGCTCATCTATTCCTTTATCAAGTTTTCTAAAATCAAATGAATATTCAGTTTTGTAATAAAAATCAAATGGATTGTCAGGAAAATATTTTTTGAGTGCTCTCTTTAACCGAAAAGCCTCAAAACCTAAATCTGATTCGTATTGCTCATAAAACTTGCTGTCATAGTTAAAATGCAGGCAATTCTCCTTTGGTTGCGGAAGTGTAATTCCCTTGCTTTCTAATTCATCAATTCTCCTTTTTAAAATATCTTTGTTTTCGAAGGTAAAAATTAGCTCATTTCCTCGTTTGGCTAACCCGAAATGTTTCTCAAAAACCTCATAAACATTTCGGTGCAATTCTCCTTCAACAATTATTTTGTTTCCTTGTTGAGCGATTTCAATGGTTCTATAAAACGTTGAAATAAGAAATGAAAGCGAAGGTTTTATTGAAAAAACCGCTCCTGCTTTTTTATTAAATTTTAGACCCTGAATTTGACTAGACCGATTCCATTCTTCTAAAGTTAAAAATATCAATCCCGAATTTTTAAAATGGTAGCTATTTGGAAGTTCTCCAATTATATTTTTTAATTCTTCTTTACTGCTGTTTTCTTGTCCTGTTATTGTTCCTTCAATTACGGGATTTTCATTGAAGTCAATGTAACAGATTTCAGCAAGTTCTTTTAGTTTGGCAAGTTGCTCAGGTGTTATTTTTGCAGCATCAGCAAGGGTTGTCAGAATATACCCGTTTTCAAAATCAAAGTCTTTAATTTTGAAAACGTCCTCTACTTCTTTTTTGAATACTTGTTTAAAGATTTCTTGGTCTATTGACAAATGTAGTTTCAAGCCGTTAAGTTGAACGGATTTTGCCGTGTCAATTCCAATTGGTCTAGATTTATGTTCTAAGATTTTGGATTGTGCAGTGATATACTTTTTCCAAACGTCCTTTTGATTCATACTACAACTGCTTTTTGGTGGTGGGCTGGAAATTGGCTCTTTGGGTTTTGCTGAAGGGTCGGCTTTGTGCGATGGGGCAAAACCAAATGTGCCAATGTGCGGTTGGCTAAAAGAAATTTTAAAAAATGCGAAGGGTTGGCTTTTTCTATTTTTTCTGTCATCTGTCTTAATAGCAAAACACGGTCAGTTTGAAAGTCTGTCCGTTTGGTCGATATGGTCTGTATGTTGTGTCCATTTTTAGTCATTGTTTTGCTGTGTCGTCTGTCTTTTTAGCATTGGTGGTAACGTTTTGCAGCTACCCGAAGGTGGCGATTTCGAAGTACTTCACTGTCAACCAAGCACAAACTTAGATAGTAGCACAAAGCTTGATTTAACCACTGAACCGCCACTTTTGGGTAGGTGCTGTTAGTGCCTGTGCTTCTTTTATTTCGTTCAAAGGTCAGTTTCATTGTCATTGAAGTAAATTATAAAAATCTTGTGTTCGTCAATGTCAACGCCTTCGTTTTTCTTTTCCTTCAGAAACTCAAAAGTCTGTGTTTCTTTATCAAAGTCTGTTTCGTTAATTAGTTTGTCGAACTTTTGATTTACTTGGTTTGCTGTCCTGTTGCAGTAAGTAACCCATTCTTCATTTTCCTGTCTTTCGTCAGGGTCGTAAGAGAGCCAATAAAGTTCACAAATACCGTCATCAAAAACATACTGAACCTGTCCACCTACAATTGCCATTGGAACTTGTCGAGCTGCTTCAACTACTTTTTTGAAGTCTTGTTGTTTCCAACCAAATTCGTTTCCGCTTTCTATGGCTCTTTCTCTTATTTGTTTTGGAAGTCTGTATTCTTGTCGTTCAAGTCTTCCTAAATTCCACGAGAACAGCACAAAGTCCGTTGCCGCTTCATACAATTTGTCAAAAGTCTTTATTTGCTCACGGTCTTTGTCAAACCAACCAACTCTATATGTGTTTTCGTGTTCTTCTATAAATGTCGCTGGTGAACATCTCTTGTCATAAGAAAACTGCAAGATTTTGGCACATAGTTCGGGTCTTTGTCTAAGGTAGGAAAGTAGGTCGAATTGGTTGAAACTGAATTTCATGTCATTATTCCCACCAATAATTTTGTCGAACCAAGATTTGTCACGAACCAAAATCTCTCTTGCTTGTCGTTCTGTCAAACTACAAGCTGCTTCAAGTTCTATGTCTTTCGTGTCTGTCGTCATAGCATTGGCACTAACGTCAGTCCGTCTAAAAACCTCTTTCAGTTTTCATTTTTTTCACTTTTTACACTGCTAAGATAGCAAATACTCACGTTGTAAGGAAGGCAAATTTTTAATCAATTTTTGTGATCGCTTTTTTTGCATGCGCCAAAAATGCTCTAATAAAGCCCAAAAGACGACAATATACATCAAAACTTCAATAAGAAAACACCTAAGTGCTTCTTTTCCAATGATATTCAAAATTCTGCGCAAATTGTAGG
>JAVFAE010000066.1:0-9455 GCA_034002605.1 Weeksellaceae bacterium
CTGCGATGAAGTAGTGGTAATGTACAAAGGTGAAATTGAGGAAAAAGGAAAAGTAAATGAAATTTTTCATCATCCAAAAGAAAATTATACCAACGGACTGATTGCCTGCCGTCCGCGATTGGAAATCCGCTACAAAAAACTCCCAACCGTTAACGATTATTTAAAAAATGAGAAGTATGAAGCTGAAATTTATTCTTCGGCTGAACGAAATGAATTCCATCAAAAAATTTACCAACAAAATCCGATTTTAGAAGTAAAAAATTTATCAAAATATTTTTATTCTGCTCCTTCCTTATTTCAAAAAGAAAAAATCTCAGTTAAAGCAGTAGATTCTATGAATTTTAAAGTCTATCCGGGTGAAACTTTGGGTTTAGTAGGCGAATCGGGAAGTGGAAAAACGACTTTAAGTCGGGCTGTTTTATTACTTGAAAAACCAACAGCCGGCGAAATCTTTTATCAGGGAAAAGACATTACCCAATTGAATTCATCTGAAATTCGGAAGTTGAGAAAAGAAATTCAAATCATTTTCCAGGATCCTTATTCGAGCTTGAATCCTAAAATGACGGTAAGTGAAATTCTAACTACGCCTATGAAGGTTCATTCCATCGGAAAAAATCAAAAAGAAAGAATTCAGAAAGCAATTGAATTAATAGAAAAAGTAGGCTTACAAGCTTCTGATTTACAAAAGTATCCACACGAATTTTCGGGAGGTCAACGGCAAAGAATCGGAATCGCCCGGGCTTTGTCAGTTCAACCTAAATTTATAATTTGCGACGAGAGCGTTTCGGCTTTAGATGTTTCGGTTCAGGCTCAGGTTTTAAATCTATTGAATGATTTAAAAGCTGAATTCGGATTGACCTATATTTTCATTTCGCACGATTTGGCAGTCGTAAAATACATGAGCGACCAATTATTGGTGATGCAACACGGAAAACAAATGGAATTGAATGATGCCGACCTTGTTTATGCCCATCCTGAAACTTCTTATACCCGGGAATTGATTGCTGCCATTCCTAAATTATAAAATACGGCATACAAGAAACTTAAAATTACTCCGTTTATTACATTAATTGCTATTTTTGCCCAATGACAAAAAAATATATATGGTTATTTTTCTTATTAAGTGCTTTTCTTAACGCACAAGAAGGACAACGGGTATATGAATTTGTCAATATTACCACCTCACCACGACAAGCCGCATTAGGAGGAAATGCACAATCCATGTGGGATTCCGACCCTAACATGTCGTATTGGAATCCGGCTATGGTCAGCGAATATTCACATGGACAAGTCGGATTAAATTACGTTAGTTATTTGGCGGGTGTTGCATTTGGAACTGTTTCGGGAGTTTACCAAATAGGCGATTACGATTTTCTTTCACTTCATGGGCAATTTGTTGATTACGGTGATTTTAGAGGATATGATGAATACGACCAGTTTACGGGAAATTTCACAGCAAAAGATGCGGCGGTTTCCGTCGGTTATGCCAGAAAGCTAAGTGATTTTTTTACTGTTGGAGCCAGCGTAAAATACATTAATTCCCGAATAGAGTCGTATGGTTCTCAGGCAGTTGCAACAGACATTGGAGTAGTTTATCACGATGAAGAAATACAAACCAGTGCTTCTTTGGTCGTTCGGAATTTAGGATTTCAATTGGAAACCTATGCCGGAACCAAAGAAAAAATGCCACTTCAGGTGAATTTAGGCGTTTCACACCGATTGGAATACGTTCCTTTGGAAGTTAGCCTGACTTTTCATGATTTACAAAAATTCGATATATCGAAACCCACGAATGAAAGTGGTCAAAAAACACAATTCGGACGAAAAATAATGGATCATGTTTCCATTGGAGGTGAACTTTTCCCCAATCAAGGATTTAACATTCGTCTGGGGTATAACTTCAAACGCGGAAATGAATTGCGCTTAGACGGAGTAAGAACTTTTTCCGGTTTAACCTATGGATTCGGAATTCGGATTCATGCTTTTCGATTTGATTTTGCGCATGCCAATTACTACGAAGGAGCAAATTCCAATCACTTTGGACTTGTCATTAATCTGGACCGACTCATTCAAGGACGGAATTATTGGCGCACCAATCCGTATTATTAATTGAAACCACTACCTTTGTTATATGAGTAATTTAATCATTGCTATTGACGGACATTCTTCCACTGGAAAAAGTACTTTGGCTAAACTTCTTGCCAAAAAGTTAGGCTACACTCATATAGATAGCGGCGCAATGTACAGAGCTATAACGCTTTATGCTCTTAAAAATCATTTGATTCAAGAAGATGAAATTCAGGTAGAAACATTATTGGAACAATTGGATTCAATTGATATTTATTTTAAATTCAATTCCGAACAAAGGAAAAATGAAATTTTCTTAAACGGAAAAAATGTAGAAGAAGAAATTCGGGATATGTACGTTTCTTCCAAAGTCAGTTTGATAGCAAAAATTCCTGAAATTCGTGATTTTGCCGTGAAATTACAGCGAAAAATGGCAAAAAAAGGTGGAATTGTCATGGATGGTCGAGATATAGGAACAGTAGTTTTCCCCGATGCGGATGTGAAAATATTTTTAACCGCCTCAGCAGAAAAACGAGCTTTGAGACGTTATGAGGAGCTTTTACAAACTGAACATTCTGTTTCCTATGAAGAAGTTGTTCAAAATATTACCGAAAGAGATTTTTTAGACACAACTCGGGAAGCAGCTCCACTGCGGCAAGCGGAAGATGCTGTTTTAGTTGACAACGGCTCTTTTTCTCCGAAAGAAACTTTGGAAAAAGTACTGAAAATCATTCAGGAAAAAACGGAAAATAATTTTTGATAGAAATTTTTTCGATTCAAAAAGAAGAATGAAACACTTTATTCTTTCCCAAAAACTTTTTAAGTTGGTAAAACAAAACCTTTTTTAAAATAAAATTCGAAGTTGAATTTAGATTATTATCCATAGGAATTCGCTGTAAATGACGAGGGAATTCGTCGTCTTTTATTCCGGCTGTTCCAAAACTCAAATCTATTTTTCCATCTTGGTACATCCACTGAAAAAAATCGGAAGAAACACCCGAATCCGTAAAAGGAAAAGAAAAAATTCGCTTATTCAAATTCAAATGATTCTCTAATTCATTCATACTACTTTGAGTTTGACGAATTTGCTCTTCCAGCGGGATTTGCGAATACAAAGGATGGTCTGACGAATGTGCGCCAATTGAAAATCCTTGTTGATGCAAATCTTCAATTTCTTTCCAATTCATATACGGTTTTTCTTTTTCTAAAAACAGCTCAAAATCCACTCCTAAATCTTTCGCTAATTGACTGATTTTATGAGTATCTGCATATTTTATTTTTAACAATTCTTCTCTTGAAAAAGTAGAATTTTGATTTTTTAAATGCTCCATCAACAAACTGATTTTGTACCGAAAAAACAAGGCTTGATTATCAACAAAATCTGTGTTAATGAAGAATGCCGCACTTAAATTTCTCTTCTTTAAAATTGGGGCGATAATAGAATGACATTCCTTTAATCCATCATCAAAACTGAGAAAAAAAGAAGATTTTTGAGGTTGAGTTCCGTCTTTACTGTGCTGTAAAATTTCTTTTAATGTAATCGGCTCAAAATATTTCTGAAAAAAATCCAATTCTTCTTCCCATTTCTGAACACTTTTTACCGGATATAAATTCCGGATATGTGGACATTTTTCATTGGAAATCAAATGATAAAAAGGAAAAATAATTTTCTTTCCACTTAATTTAATACTATTTTTTATCACCCAACTCATCATGTAAAAATTGTATCACCATCACCCATATAAATTTCCTTTTCTTGAATTTCCGGATATTTTTCCAATAAATTTTTACCTACAAAAAAACCTTTTTGCCAAGATTTGGAATATATATATGCTTTGTTTTTTTTCATTAATTCAATTAATTTTTCATCGGTCATAATCAAACAACTAACTTTTTCTTTTTGAACAATGTTCCATATAAATTTAGAAAACTCTAATCTTTCTGCTTCGGATTCGCAAAAAATATAGTGGATATTCATTAGCTCATTTTTTATTGAATACAACAAAAAGCCCTTTATTTCATTGTTTTTTCTAAGTGTATATGCTTTTTTATAAAAATATTTGGCAGATGTTGTGAAATAATACTTTTCATCTAACTTATCATCTTTTTCTTTTTGTGTAACCCAAGGATATTGAAATATCCATTTAAATTCATCTGTGTTTCTTTTAAACAAAGAATTTGAATTATGTTTTGATATAAAATGATTTAACTCTTCATTAAATTCCGAAATTTCCAAAGGCAAAACCTTCTTTTTTAAATAAAAAATATTTCTTAAATCAATTAATAAATTCCCTGTTTTATCCATGATTTTTAAGAGAAATTTAATTTGATTAAAGCCATGAAATTTAGTTGGTAAAATTTCAGCCAAAGAAAAACGATAATAAAATCGCTGCCCATTTAAAAAACGATAATTTATTAAATCAAGCCTTTTTGAATACAATGAATACGACATGTTTCCATAATTAGATATAAAAATATGTTGTTGATAATCTTTACTAACTTCATCAAAAATAATCCTTGAATATCCTTTTTTTCTATAGGCAGGATTTGTCCAAGAACCACTAATCCAAATAACTGGAATTATTTCTTTTGAAAATGTTTCAAAAAAATCCTGAAAAACACTTCTATAAGTAACTATCTCATTGTTTATATATCCTAAGTACAAAACAGGGAATTTTTCACTTCTCCTAGGGTTTGTCACATAAGATTGAATTCTTTTCAATGAAATCGGAAGAAATTTATTGTTTTTCTCTTTTTCAAAGAAATCTTGTAGTTCAAAATATTTTAGTTTATGGATTTTGAACATTTCAAATCACTCTTGACAATAAACTGGTATTATTTCAACTTCAGCTCCTTGTTTTATTTCAATTCCAGCATTCAAATTCATTGCTTCTGAAAAATAGAAATCATGCTTTTCATCAAAATCAATTATAATATTAGATCCTAAAAGTATTAAGCCAGGTAATTGAATTGTTTTACCATAAAAACTTATCTGTGATTTATTAATAGTGTTTACACCTATAATTAAATTACTTTCTAAATTATAACAAATAGTATGCTGATAAAAAGCGTTCTCCATTGCGGTATGCATTTTATTTATCTGACAAGGAGATAAAGCAGTTCCATTACTATAATCCATCCAATTATTGGAACATCCGGGATTATTACCAGTACCCCAACCACAAGCTGGATGATGGTTGCTACCATAAATATGTTTCATTTCATAAGGTGAAGGAGTGTCCGAACAACCATCAGGATCTATTGGATTATTATCTGGATACAGAGTACCATCCGGATTACGAACCGTATGCTTCAAACCTAACAAATGAGCTACTTCATGAAATACAGCATGTCTAAAACCATGCATAACCCAAGAATAACAATCATTGCTTTCGGGGCAAGAAGGACTATAACAACAAGGACTTCCGTCATCTACCCAATCAATATAACGAGCATAATCAAACGTTGCAAAAGCTATGTTTGTTCCAAATATTGCACTACTTTTACAATTAGGAATAACAAATATATTTAATACTTCATCTGTGTTTATTTTATATTTATTACTTATTTCATATTTTTTAGAGCAATTTTCATAATCTGAATCTCTGTGGAAATATACTGCATCTAAAACTAAAGTAAAGTTCTTATCGTTGATTCCTAATAAATTACCCTCTGGAATATTTAATGCCATTTTTCTGTCAGGATGATTTACCCATTCTAATGTTTCTTCAGCATGTTTATATCCAGATAATCCACTGTACCCTAAACCATCATCTGTTTCGTTAAAGTTTCCAGTTCCATCTTCATCTAAAATATAATGAAAATTTACTTTTAAATATTTGTGTTCGTGACTGATTATCTGAGAGAATAATTGAATAGGAATTATAACTAATAAAAAAAGAGAGGATAATGTTTTGATTTTCATAATTTTATTCTTTATTAAAACTAAACAATGAATTTTGATCTATAAAAAGAACATCCTTACACACATACCTATCTATTTCATTAAATACACTTACAAAGTACATAGACTTTATGCATACAATCCTTTCAAAGTTAAACTGACTTGAAAGATTAATACTATTTTGAACAAACGCTTTACTATGAATAATTACATTTAATGCGCTAATGTCCAAATCATTTGTTTCATAAATATTTTTATCCGTAAATTCATGACTTTTATTTATTAATTCTAATTCTATTTTTGAATAGTCATAAAATTTATTTTGAAAATCTGGCTTTTCATTTTCAAATATATAATAAACAGAATTATCATTATAATACAACATAACATATCCAATAATTATAGGTTCTTTTTCTTTTAGACTACTTATTTCCAACCCTCTATATTCTAAAAATGTAATAGATAATAAATATTTATTATCTATTACATTTTTATCAATAACTTCATATTTTATAAATTCTACATTATTTTCTGGTATTAACTTATATACCCAAGAAACACCTATATCTAAATCTTGAGCTTTTCCCATATTAAATATTAATATTAAAAAAACCATTCTAATCAATGTTTTCATAAATATTTATTTTTCATTCAATCTTTTTTCCAAAAGCTCTATACGCTTATTTTGTTCTATAATATAGAGGGTAAGCTCTTCTATTTTCTCTAATAATTTTACATTCATTTCTTTTAACTCAAAGCCTCCTTCTGCTACTATTTCCTCAGCTGACGGCATATTGGGTAAGTGTTTGTTTTCTATAATATAGCTTTCCACCTCATGTAATGGCATCAACTCGTAATCATCGTGGAATACATAATCTGCCCATCCGTTAGTACTTGCCAATTCCACTTTTATTTTTTCTGTTTTAATACCATCTTTTACAAAAAGGCGATAATCAGAATTGTCATACTGATCTGTTCCTATGGTTACTTTTCCTGTATTAAAAAGAACCAATGTGCTTTTATTAGTAAGATCCGAAAAACGTATCCGCGTTATTCCCGGAGAATTGGGAGTACTCGTATCCGAATTAGGGTCAGTAAAATTAGTATTAGGCATGTGAAAGTGTAAATTTTTACTACCTCCCAAATTTCTAATAATTGCATCTCCTTGTTGAGCCCAAGGATTCCCATGTCCTGATGCGGATGCTACAATAAGCTCCATTCGCCCTTTGTTGTTTCCAATTAAAGCCATTGTAGTTGTAGCAGAGTTTTCATAAACCTGTAGTTTAGCAGCGGCATCAAAATCATACCCCAATATAATCCTTCCTGTATTCCTAATGGTCTTATTAAGAAAATTAGTATTTGTGGTTGTATAGAAATATTCTTGAGAAAATAAAACTGTTGAAAATAAGATGTGAATTAGAAAAAATAATTTTTTCATTTTAGTGTAATTTTAATATTCGATTGGAAAGATACCAAATCTTTTTTTAATAAAAAACTAATACTTTTGTCGATAATACATAATTAAGTTATTATTACAACACCATGTCAAACTACAAAACTTTAAATAAAGAATTATTGTATTCTATACTCTTATTCATCATTTTGTTGCTGCCTAATTTCTTTGTTTTATTTTACTTTAAAGAAATAAGCGGTAGTTTGTCTATGCTTTTTGCTTACCTGATTTTATCAGTTTTTACTTGGATTTTTCCTTTGGTTTTTTTGCCTAAAAAAATTTATTTTGGTATTGCGTTTTTCTTTTTTCTTTTTTCTCCTTTAGAAATCATTTTTGTAAGAAATCTTGGTATCCCAATAACAGAAGGATTCATCGAATCCGTTTTGAGAACCAACTACTCAGAAGCTATGGAGCAAATCACTTCTAATCTCATTATTCTATTTCTATTTGCTGGTTTAAGTATTATTTATTTTTATCTTTTCAGTAAAATAAAAAATACTTTCTTAGACAAAAAAATACGATTAGGAATAATTGTTTCATTTTTTGTTTTTAATGTTATTTTGTTTATCAATATGATTCGAATTCAAACAAGTGAAAACATTACAACTTCATTTAAATTAGAAACTGCTTATAAATCCACACTTTCAAAATACAGAAAAATATATCCGGCAGATTTAATCATTCATACACAAAAAACATTACTTAGTTTTCAAAAAAATAAAACATTAAGAAAGCAAATCGGTCAATTTTCATTTGATGCCAAATCAAAAAATGACAAAAACTTAGAAGAAATCTATGTGTTGATTATAGGAGAATCAGCTCGTTATGCAAATTTTAGCATCAATGGTTACCCAAGAGAAACTTCTCCTAATTTGGATACTCTCAAAAATCTATTATCTTTTTCCAATGTTTATTCCGGAGCCAATGTTACTACTTATTCTGTACCCATGATACTCACAAGATCTACACCTCAGGATTTAAGTATTCAAAACAAAGAAAAAACAGTTTTAGATGCTTTTCAAGAAGCCGGATTTTATACAGCTTGGTTTGCAAATCAAAATAGCAATTATCCGATTACAAGAAGATTGACAACAGTTGCTGACAAAAGTTTTACTAACTTTTTTGATGTTCAAGTTAAAGATTTTTTTGATGCAGATATTTTACCGGATTTTGAAGAAATTTTAAATGAAAAATCAAACAAAAAATTTATCATCATTCATACTTTGGGTAGTCATTTTCGTTATACCAATCGTTATCCAGCTGAATTCGAGAAATTTAAACCTGTAATGAACGATTCGGGTTATGGTGATTTTGATTATGCCAATAAAGAAAAAATTATCAATTCTTATGATAATTCTATTTTATATACCGATTATTTCCTTGCACAAACTCTTGATTATTTAAAAAAACAAAATAAAAATACTGTTTTATTGTATATTTCAGACCATGGTGAAAATTTATTTGATGACGAAAATAAATTAATCGGGCATGGTTCTACCCGTCCTACCCAACACGAATATCATATTCCTCTTTTTATTTGGTTTTCAGAAAATTACAAGAAAAGCAACCCGGATAAGGTTAATTTTTTAACTGAAAATCTAAATGAAGCCATTAGTTCAACCACTATTTTTTATACTTTATTGGATTTGGCAAATATTTCTTATAAAAATTCAGAAAATGAATTAATCAACAGCTTTTCATCTGAAAACTACAAAGCGCCAAAAGAACGATTTACTTTAGGTACAGGACGTGAAGTAATGAAAATTAAAGAATAAGACTCTAATTTAGATTTTAAAAAAACTTTTGATTGAATCAACATTAATAAAACGGGTAAAATAATGTTTTTCAGCTCCAAGGCTTTCATTAAAATCAGCAATTCCCGGTATAGACGAACCTTCAAAATCTAAAAACAAACCTTGATTGGAAAGTTTTTCAATAATAAAACTTCTCATAAAAGTTGCTGCACCTCTTGGTTCTATGGATTTATTTCGTGCTGATAACTGTAAAATAACCCTTGATTTTGATTGGGAA
>JAVFAE010000067.1:0-9384 GCA_034002605.1 Weeksellaceae bacterium
AGCTGTGAGTTTTTTAATTGGAATCCGCTTATAATCAATGATTAAAATGAGAAAAGGAATTCTTTTTTTATTATTTATTTTTTGTTTTTGGAATTGTAATTCCGAAGAAGGATCGGATTGTTTTAAAAAGCAAGGAAATGTAATAATTCAAACGATAGAAGTAGAGAATTTTACAAAAATTACAATTTCAAAAGGAATTGAACTTTTTGTAAAACAGTCAAACGAACAAAGTGTAAAAGTGAAAATGGGTGAAAATTTAATTGGAGATATTTTATTTGAAATTATTGATAATGAATTGAAAATCACCGATAAAAACGGTTGTGAATTATTACGGAATTATCATCCAGCACAAGTTTTCATTGAAACGCCTGTTTTAGAAAAAATTTATTCTGCATCTCAATATTCCATCCATTCTGAAGGAGTTTTAACATTACCGGAATTAAAATAAGAATCAGGAATACAGAACGATACACCTTCAAGTATTTTTGAAATGGAAATCGATAATGAGAAATTAGACATCAATGATAATGTTTCTTCGGTTTTTAAAATTAAAGGAAAAACCAAGACTTTAGAAGTTAATTTTTGGGGTGCTAACGGACGTTTTGAAGGGGAAAATTTAGAGTCAGAGAAAGTTAAAATATTTCACCGAAGCACCAATGATATTATTGTTTTTCCCCTTTTTGAAATCAAAGGAACCATTGCCAGCACTGGAAATTTGGTTTTAAAAAACATTCCGGATGTTATTGAAGTCGAACAATTATACAGTGGGCATATTGTTTATCCATAAACACTAAAACCGGATTTCAGACCTTAATTTTTTATGCCGTTTTTGGAAATTCACCTCACTTTTAATTATCCAAATAAGAAAACTTATCAGAATTATACAAAAAACAAGAATTCCAATTCCATAATTCCGAGTTAATATTTTCGTTTTATTACTGACTTCCGTATGGTATTTTTCAAGTAGTTTATTAATAGTTTGCCTTTCCTTTTGTTTTATTTCATTACTAACCTGAATATATTTTTTAGAATATGATTGAAATTCTTTCCAATTATTCAAAGCCAGATTATTATCTGCTAAACCTTGAAAAATAGCACGATTCAGAATTAAATCACCAACGTTTTCCGCTTCTTTTTCTGCTGTTGTAAGTGTGTTTATTGCTTCTTCATAATTGGATTCCAAAGTATAAACCTCAGCAAGACCTTTTAGCGAGTAAGCTCTCAAACTATTGGCTTTAACTCGTAAAGCAAAATTTTCTGATTTTTTAAAATTGACCTTGGCTGAATCCAACTGATTCAAAGTAATAAAGCAATTTCCTTTATTATACAAAACCACGCTTTGGTTACTATAAATTTTGGCTGAATCCGTACCGGTCGAAAAAAAAGAATACGCTTTGTTTAAATAATCAATGGCAATATCACAACTTAACTGATTACGGTAAATAAATCCTCGAATTGCATAATTACTGCCCATTCTAAAACGAAGCGAATCGGTTATCGGAACAGATGCAATCACTCTGTCAGATTCTTCTAATAGTTCCAACGCTTTGGTATTCACGCCCAAAGAATGATACTGATTAGCTATTTTTACCAAAACTTCATATTGTAAAATCGGATTATCTAACTTTTGGCTGATTTCTAGAGCCTGTAAAATATTTTCTAATGATTTGTCATACTCCCGAATCGACGAATAGGCATTGGTCATAATTAATAAAACCTGAATTTGCTTCTCGGGTTGTGAGGTGTATTCTTCCAATAGTTTATTTCCAATTTCAATTGTTTTTTCCGGTTGGTCATACACATTAATCATCGCAACTTGAAGAAGACTGTCTTTATGCTGCCCATAGACCATTTTACTAATTAACAGAAAGAAAATTACGAAAATAAACGGACGATATGTAACTCTTAGAAATTTCATGTCATGTCATTTATATTTTTACTATCGTCTTTTATTAATTCAATAAAAACACTGGGCGAAACCCCCACAATGGATTTAAAAACGGTAGTAAAAGAACTGTGAGAAGAAAAACCACATTCATCTGCCAAATAACTGACTTTATAATGTAAATAAGCCGAATCCGATTTTAATTTTTGGATTATGTAGTTGATTCTCAGCTCATTAATATAAGCACTGAAATTTTTCTCTTTGTGGCGGTTGATAACTTCAGAAAGGTATTTGGTATTGGTATTCAGTCGGGCGGCTAATTTCCCAAGCGACATATCTTTTTGAGTAAATCGGGTAGAATTTTCAAATTTACTCAATCCTGAAAGAATATGTTCTTCGCTTTCTTTCAATAAAGTTCCGGGTTTGGAGGGTATGTCTTTTTTAGAATCTTTTTCCAAAAATTCACTTTCTTTCACTCCCTCATCACTTGAAGGTAAAAAAATCTCTTTTTCTGAAATTTCCATTTCCGGCTGTTGGGCTTTTATTTCATGATTTTTCAAATAATTCAACAGCTGAATCAGTGTTTTTTCTTTGTTTTTATTACGAATGCCAAAAATTATTTTCAGAACAAGTCCCAAAATGACTAAAATACCCAATAAAACAAAAGTAGTAAAATAGAAATTTTCTTTTTTCCGATAAGATTCATCAAATGATTTTGTCATTAAATTATACGCTTGATTAGAAGCTTTATTTTCAATTTCAAATGATTTACTTGTGAGTTGTTTGGCTATTTCATTACTTTTCTGATAGTGTACAATACTGTCTAAAGCCAAGTAGGTTGCCGTCAGTTTTTTATAAATTTCCTCACCTAAAAAAGGATTATTCAGTTTTGTTTCGACCGAATCGGCTTTCCGATAAAATTTTAAAGCTTCCGAAAAATCTTTTTTACCAAAAGATAAATCACCTTTCAAACCGTAATACATCACTTCCAAATAACCCGGATTACTTAGATTCAATGAAGGTTCTGCCTGATTCAATAAAATTTCAATAGAATCCCGAAGATTTTCTTCTGCAAAAAATTGTGCTTTTACCAATAAATCTTCTGTTTGTAATATATCTTGATGAATGAAACTTCCCGGAAAATAATCCACTTGATAATCGGATAATTGAAGTTGATTAAAAATCCGGTGAATCAAAGCCCCATTTTGTGTATTTAGTGGAAAGTCAGTGTTTTTTAGTAATAATTTTTTCGATTCAAATGCCTGATTCAATGCTTCATCGTATTGTCCCATAATATAAGATGCGACTGCACTTGTGTAATAAGCTTCTGCTTTTTGAACGGGATTATCGGTTAATTTCAGTAAATGTTCAGCGATTGCTTTGGCTTCTTTTGGATTATAAAAGACCATTTCGGAAGCTTGTTCCAAAAGCTTGTGAATCTCTGTTTTTTGAGCCTGCAAACTAACAAACCCAAAAATGCAGAATAATAATATTAACCGCCTTTTTAGCATTAGAAGAATTAGAGTTTGGCAAATATAACGTTTTTGATAGTTTTTATTTCTTCCCACAAGTTTAAATTTCATAGAAAAGGGAATCGTAATATTCTTAATTCTGTTCCAATCAACTCAATAATTTATTGTAGTTTTGCAGCCATTGAATTTAAATCAATGAAATCAAATACTGTTAAATATATTTTTGTCACAGGAGGTGTTACTTCTTCGCTGGGCAAAGGAATTGTAGCGTCTTCGTTGGGCATGCTTTTACAGGCAAGAGGCTACTCCGTAACCATTCAAAAATTAGATCCTTATTTAAACGTCGATCCAGGTACTTTAAATCCGTATGAACATGGAGAATGTTATGTTACGGAAGATGGTGCAGAAACCGACTTGGATTTAGGGCATTATGAGCGTTTTCTGAATCGGCCTACCTCACAAGCAAACAGTGTTACAACCGGTAGAATCTATCAAACAGTCATTGAAAAAGAAAGACGCGGTGATTATTTGGGAAAAACGGTTCAAATTATTCCACATATTACCAACGAAATCAAAAGAAGAATTAAACTTTTGGGAAGTAGTGGAAAGTACGATATTATTATTACAGAAATTGGTGGAACGGTTGGGGATATTGAATCACTTCCTTACATTGAAAGTGTTCGCCAGATGATTTGGGATTTGGGTGAAAAAAACTCAATGGTCATTCATTTAACCTTAATTCCGTATTTAGCAGCAAGTGGCGAGTTGAAAACAAAACCCACTCAACATTCGGTACGTTTGCTGATGGAAAGCGGAATACGTGCAGATGTTTTGGTAACTCGTACGGAATATAATTTACCCAAAGAAGTCAAAGAAAAATTAGCACTTTTTTGTAATGTGAAAAAAGGAAATGTAATAGAAAGCGTTGATGCTGAGTCAATTTATGATGTCCCTCTATTACTTCATAACCAAAAATTCGATGAAGTGGTACTCGACACTCTGAATTTACCTATTGACCAAGATCCGGATTTAGGAAATTGGAAAAATTTCCTACAAAAACATAAAAATCCGAGTGGACAAGTAGAAATTGCTTTAGTTGGAAAATACATTTCATTACAAGATTCTTATAAATCCATAACAGAAGCATTAACCCATGCAGGGGCCGAAACGGATACCGGAATAAAAATCCGTTGGGTTTATTCAGGTGATTTAACATCTGAAAATATAAGCGAAAAATTAAACGGAGTTAACGGAATTCTAATTGCTCCCGGATTTGGTGACAGGGGAATAGAAGGAAAAATAATTGCAGCTAATTTTGCACGACAAAACAAAATTCCAACTTTCGGAATTTGCTTGGGAATGCAGATGATGGTGATTGAATTTGCCCGAAATGTACTGAATCTGAAAGATGCAGACACTACCGAAATCAATGTGCAAACTCAACATCCGGTTATTAACCTAATGGAAGCACAAAAAAACATTACCCACAAAGGAGGTACAATGCGTTTAGGAAATTGGGACTGTCAATTGAATGAAAACTCAAATGTTTTTCACTATTACGGACAAGAAGTTATTCAGGAAAGGCACCGTCATCGTTATGAATTCAACAATGAATACATTGAAGATTTTGAAAAGAACAATTTCATACCGGTTGGGAGAAATCCGGATACTGCATTGGTTGAAATTCTGGAACACAAAGACTTGGCTTTTTATGTCGGTGTACAATTCCATCCGGAATACAGAAGTACCGTTGCTAAACCACACCCCTTATTTGTAAATTTCATCAAAGCCACTTTAGGCTATAAACAAAATAAAGAAATACATGTTACAGGAAAAAAAAGGTGATAAAAATACTTTAATAGCAATGCTCTTAATGGGATTGCTGTTAATGGGATACTTTTATATCAATAAACCCACAGAAGAGCAGTTAAAAGAACAGGCGAAACAAGAATCAATTGAACAAACTCAACAAAAAGATAGCCTTGTTGTTCAAACTGATGAACAACAAGAAGAATCAATTGATAGTACAATTGTAACTGTAAAATCAGAAGATTATAAACTCGAAAACGATAAATTTTCTGTTTTGTTTTCAGGAAAAGGAGGTCATATTTCAGAATTATTGTTGAAAGAATATACGGCTTTCTCTGATAAATCTGAAGATCACAAAAAACCACTTTATCTCGTTGCACAAGGAAATAATATTTTCGATCTTCTTTTTAAAGACAAAGAAGGCCGGACTATTCATACGGCTGATTTATCTTTTTCACCATCTGTAAAAGAAACCGGTAACAAAACCATTGTAACCATGACTTCACCACTGAAGTCAGGAAAACTAGAATATATCTACACAATTGGTGAAAATTATTCCATTGGTTTTGAAATCAAATCAGAAGGAATACATCAAATTTCAGATGCATCCGAAATAAATTTAAATTGGAAATTAAAATCCCTTTCCTTAGAAAAGGGAAAACAACAAGAAGAATATTGGGCGCAAACCTATTATCGTTTCAAAGGAACACACGATGTTGAATACGAACTGTTTGGCGCAGACAAATGGACCGAAAAAGAAAACGTTGACTGGATTGCATTCAAACAACAGTTTTTTGCTACTATTTTATCCTTTGACGAAGGTTTCCAATCTCCAAACGGAGGTTCAGCTACCATTAGCGATGAAATAGATCCCAACCACAGTAAAGATTATTACTTTTCGGCTATCATTCCGGTTAACGGAAGTGAACTGAATTATAAAATGCAATGGGATTTTGTTCCGTTGGATTACAAATTATTATCCGGAAGTCAATACGAAGGAAAAGATTTCGGTCGGATTATTCCTTTCGGGTGGGGAATTTTAGGATGGTTAAACCGTAGTTTCTTTCTTTTCATTTTCCAATGGTTAGCCAAAACCGGAGTTTCATACGGATGGGTTATTTTCCTCATGACAATTGTTGTGAAATTAGTATTATCGCCCGTTATGTACAAACAGTACAAACAAAGTGCAATGATGCGGATTTTACGTCCGGAGTTAAATGAAATTAACGAAAAGCACAAAGGACAAGACAATGCATTAAAACGACAGCAAGCCACTATGGAGTTGTACCGAAAAGCAGGAGCTAATCCGCTTTCAGGATGTTTACCCGCCTTGATTCAGATTCCTATTTTCTATGCCTTGTTTCGGTTTTTTCCGAACGTCATCGACCTAAGAGGAAAATCCTTTCTTTGGGCGGATGACTTAACGGCTTATGATTCACCGATAAGTTTACCGGATTGGGTGCCGTTTATGGATGGTCATTTAAGTGTTTTTGCATTGGCATACATTGTTGCAATGGTTATTTATTTTAAAATTTCCGGATCTATGGACAGTTTCAACCAACCTCCTCAAGAGGGAATGCCGGATATGCGAATCATGAAGTACATGATGTATGTGATGCCTTTGTTCTTTTTTGTATTCTTAAATAATTATGCATCAGGACTTTCCTGGTATTATTTAGTTTCTAACGTGATCAATATTGGAATTATTTTAGTTATTAAAAATGTATTGATTGACGACAAAAAAATCCATGCAAAAATTCAGGAAAACAAAGCCAAACCTAAAAAACAAAGCAAATGGGGAGCTAAAATGCAAGAAATAATGGAGCAAGCACAAGAACAAAAGAAATTACAAGAGCAAAAGAAAAAGAAATAAACTTTTAAAAAACCGGATTCAGATAAAATTCGGTTTTTTTGAAGCAAAAACAGACCTTTATTATCTATCAGTTTCTTTACTATAAGAATTGTCACTTATTGGTGGTTTACTAATTGTAATAAAACACTTCTCCTATCAAAATATCTTAGGTCTTATTATCTACTATTCTATCCTAATTATTCGCTTTATTTTATTTGGAAAACTCATTATTCTATATAAAGGCAAACCTCTAATTCATAAAAAATTTAACATTTTTACACTTTAAAATTCAAATTCAAGCCTTATTGAGTGCTAAATAAATTTGGAATTCTTAATAAATTGTTACAATTTTGCACCGATAATGTTATAAAAAAATAAGTATGAGGACAAAATTTGCATTTTTAAGTGCGCTTTTCCTGCTCTTTGTAGGACAGGTAGTTTTTGCTCAAGTTACGGGTACAGTTACAGACGACTACGGTCCTGTAGCCGATGCTGAAGTAACTGTGAGAGGAGGAGATGCAGCTGCTTTTACTGACGGAGATGGTGTGTTTACCATTGATGCAAAAGTAGGTGACATCTTAGTAGTTACAGATATGTATGGCGTTAGCCAGGAATTTAAAGTGAACCGTCCTAATATGGGAACTTTAAAAATGAACGTTGAAGACATTGGAGAAATCGTGGTTTACGGTGGGTATGATATTACTACTACCAAAAAGGAAACCATGGGAGCGATGACTACCATATCGGAAGAAACTTTTGAAAACAGAGCAACAAGTTCATTCTTGAACTCTATTCAAGGTCATGCACCGGGGGTTGTTATTCAGTCTAATTCCGGTTCTCCCGGGTCTTCTCAAATTGACGTATTGATTCGTGGTTATGGTTCAGTTAGTGCATCTACCGACCCTTTAATTGTAATTGACGGGATTGTAATCGGAGCTGCTCAGTTCAGAAACCTAAACCAACAAGATTTTGAATCAGTAACAATTCTAAGAGATGCACACGCTACTGCTATCTATGGTAACAGAGGTGCTAATGGGGTAATTGTGATTACAACTAAAAAAGGAAAAGCCGGAATTCCTCTTTCTATTGAATTCAGTTCAATGTATGGGGTTTTCACTTTACCAAAACACAATTACAATATGGCAAATGCAAAAGAGATGCTAACTCTTCAACATAGAAAAGGAGTTGGATTTGGTTCCACTTTAACTGAAGAAGAAATTGCAAACTGGGACGGTCCTGATACAGATTGGAGAGATGTTTTCTTCCGCCAAGGTATCAACCAAAGTTACAATTTATCTCTAAGACAAGGTAGTGATAGCTTCCGTTCTTATTTCTCTTTAGGATACAACAAAGTAGAGGGGTTAATCCCGACTACCGACTTTCAAAGATTTAATGTGAGAGCAAATGTTTCCGGTAATTCAGAAAATCACAGATTTAAATACGAAGGTATTGTAAGTGCTGCTTATTCAAAAAGACATGAATTAGACAGTGAAACCAATAGCGCTATCAGCAACAACGTTATTCAAAACCCGCTTTTCGGGAGCGTTTTAGGTATGCCTTATATGGCTCCATTCGCAGGAAACGGTAAAGACCTTTGGAATGCTATTGGAACTACTTTAGGTGGTGGTAACTATGCTTACGTTCTTCAATCAGTAATGTTCCCCGGAGAATTACCTAACCGAAGAACTGAATCAAGTATTTTGTCCAGTTTTGCCGCCAGTTATGAATTAACAGACGGATTGACTTTAAGAAACAAAACAGGTATTGACTACAAACACTCTCAAAGATTGTTTGCAAGAGCACCCTATTCTTTCTTGGCATTAGCTGTGGCTGTTCCGGCAGGTTTAGATTATCCTGGATTTGAAGACCATGTCAATATACAAGACTTAACCTTATCTAATGTACTTAGTTTGAACTACGATAAATCTTTCGGATTACATAGAATCCAATTAGGTGCCTATGCTGAATATGTAAAAGCACATTATCGTGGTTCTTCTATTCGTAAAACCGGTCTAGTTGAAAGAACCTGGTCATTCGGTTCCGGAAACGGATGGGCACCTATAGATACAGAAAATGATTTGTATATTCCTGCAGTATCTGCTAGCAGAATTGATGCCGGATCTTTCTCCTATTTTGCTACGGCTGATTATGAATACGACCAACGTTATGGAATCGCAGGAACTATCCGTCGCGATGCAACAAACAAATTCAAAGCTGACAAACAATGGGGAACTTTCTGGTCTGCTGCTGCAAGATGGGTTCTTAGTGAAGAAGAATTCTTAAGAAGTTCAAGTTTTGTGAACTTATTAAAATTAAGAGGTTCTTACGGGGTAACCGGTAACCAGATTTTAACACGTCCGGGATAC
>JAVFAE010000068.1:0-9313 GCA_034002605.1 Weeksellaceae bacterium
TTATAAGAAACAAGCCAATTCCTACTTGAATGATTTTTTTGTTTGTGTTCATCGGACAAATGTAAGTATATAAAAAGATTTTTAATACACGACAAAATAAATTCTTAATTCAAAACTTCAGAATTTGTTTAACCGATTCTGCTGATTAAATTTTTGTGTGATGGATAAATTGAAGTTTATTTTACTCTTCCGTTTCTTCTTCAAAATTCAACGAAAGTGAATTAACACAATAGCGCAATCCGGTTTCGGTAGGGCCATCGTCAAATACGTGTCCCAAATGACTTCCACAACTTCCACAAAGTATCTCAGTTCGAGTCATTCCAAAAGAAGTATCTGTTTTTTCTATAATTTTTCCGGCTTCCATTTCTTTATCAAAACTTGGCCAACCACAATGCGCTTCGAACTTAGAATCGGAAGAAAAAAGCGGTTCGTTACATGCACCGCAAGTATAAATTCCTTTCTCGAAATGCAAATTGTATTTTCCCGTAAATGGTCGCTCTGTTCCGGCTTGACGAAGAACTTGATAGTTTTCCGGAGAAAGTTCTGCTTTCCATTCTTCCTCTGATTTTTCCACTTTAAATCGTGGATTTTCTGAATTTTTCATAATCAAATTTTCTTTTGTTGTACGATGAGAACATGAAACAATAAGTAATAAAACAATGCCATAAAACACTTTTGGGTTCATTCTCCTGATTTTATAAATTCTCAATCTTCTGGTTGTACTTCCGAATCGCTTCTGTTATTTGTTCCGGTGTTTGATAAATATTGTATTTACAATGCCCTATTCCGTCAATTAAACTAAACCCAATTTGTTGATTCTCATTCTTTTTATCGTGTTTCATCCAATTAATTAAACGAGGAATCATCTCATCCGGAATCGGCAATTTATCGAACACAGAAAGCACAAAAAGGAAAATTTCATCCAACTCTTTTCGATTGATTAATTCATTCTCATAACCCAAAAAAGATTCCACCAATAAACCGGCCGCCACAGCTTCTCCATGAAGAATCGGCTGTTGCATCTGAAGAAATTCACTTTCCAATGCGTGACCAACAGTATGTCCGAAGTTTAAAATTTTCCGTAATCCGGTTTCCTTAAAATCCAAATTTACTATCTCCGTTTTTATTTGAACAGATTCTTTGATTAATTCTACATAATTTTCTGATTGATTATTTCTTTCATTTTTCAAATCTTCCCAATGATTAGAGCTGTAAATCAAAGCATGCTTCATCATTTCTGCCCAACCGGAACGAAGCTCACGTTCAGATAAAGTTTTCAAAAATTCCGGTTGAATAAAAGTAGCAATCGGAAAAGAAAAAGTTCCGACTGAATTTTTAACAGCATTCAAATCTACTCCGGTTTTTCCGCCAATCGATGCGTCCACCATTGCCAAAAGCGTAGTAGGAATATGAATAAAATCAATTCCTCTTTTGAAAGTAGAAGCAACAAATCCACCCAAATCAGTGATAACGCCCCCACCTAAATTAATCAATATACTTTTTCGATTTCCTTCCAATTCCGACAAAGCACTCCAAATTTGTTCTGCAATGTCAATTGTTTTGTTCTCTTCACCATTTGGAATTTCTATAATTTCAATTCCCACAGTAGTTTCTAATTCCGACAAAATCAATGGCAGACAATGTTTATGCGTGTTGGAATCAACCAGTATAAAAACAGGTTGATACGAATTTTCATCGATGATTTGATTCAAAACAATCAAATCAAAATAAACCGGTGTTTGTTTCATACTGCAAAATTACAGATTTTCTAATGAAATCCTTCTTTGCTCTGTTCGTAAAAATCCGTACTTTTGACAACTTAAAAATTGATTTTCAAAAACGAAAAACATGTCAGAAACCGTTGAAAAAAAAGCTTTTGATATAAAAAAAGATACGTATAAACCCCAAAACACCATCCGAATTGTAACGGCTGCTTCGTTATTTGACGGGCATGATGTTTCGATTAATATTATGCGTCGCATTATTCAAAAAACCGGAGCAGAAGTCATTCATTTAGGACATGACCGAAGTGTAGAAGAAGTGGTGGACACAGCAATTCAGGAAGATGCGCAAGCCATTGCAATGACTTCTTATCAAGGTGGACACAATGAATATTTCAAATACATGTACGATTTGTTGAAGGAAAAAGGAGCAGAACACATCAAGATTTTTGGTGGTGGAGGCGGCGTTATTTTACCTTCGGAAATTCAGGAATTAATGGATTATGGAATTTGTCGGATTTATTCTCCTGATGATGGTCGTGAATTAGGTTTACAAGGAATGATTAATGATTTGGTTATGCGTTCTGACTTTCCGACCGGAAACCAATTGACTCAGAAAATGGTTGATCATTTAGAAGAAAAAAATAGTCATTATTTAGCACAAGCTATTTCTGCTTTTGAAAATAATTTAGAACATTATTCTTCTTTTTATGATGAAGTAAAAAAGAAAGCAGAAGTCAATCATATTCCGATTTTAGGAATGACCGGAACCGGAGGCGCCGGAAAATCTTCTTTAGTTGATGAATTAGTTCGTCGTTATACTTTGGATTTTCCCGAAAAGACTATTGGAATTATTTCTGTTGATCCCACAAAACGTAAAACCGGAGGTGCTCTTTTAGGAGATAGAATTCGAATGAATTCCATTAATAATTCCAATGTATATATGCGTTCTATGGCTACACGACAAGCCAATTCTTCTATTTCCAAACACATTGCTCCGGCATTGGACGTGTTAAAAGCAGCTAATTTTGATTTAATTATTTTAGAAACTTCCGGAATTGGTCAATCCGGTGCGGAAGTCATGGAATATGCAGATTTACCGGTTTATGTGATGACGCCTGAATACGGTGCAGCTTCTCAATTGGAAAAAATTGATATGTTGGATTATGCCGAAATTATCGTTTTAAATAAATTTGATAAAAAAGGTGCAGAAGATGCTTTGCGTGATATAAAAAAACAATACCAGCGGAATCACGAGCGGTTTACCGAATCTCCGGATAATATGCCGGTTTTTCCAACCCGGGCTTCTCAATTTAATGATGCCGGAACTAATGCGCTTTACAAAGCTTTGATGGAAAATTTAAATGAAAAAACCAATGGGAAATTCAATTCAGAAATCAGTTTTGGAAAAGTTGCAAAAGAACAATTAACTTCGATTATTCCGGCAAAAAGAGTTCGTTATTTATCTGAAATAGTAGAAAATAACCGTCAATATGACAAATGGGCAGAAGAACAAAGTCAATTGGCACAAGAAGCTTATGTGCTTGATTATTCGGCTCAATTAATGAAAAATCAATCAGTAGCTGATTTAGAAAAAATACGGGATGAAAAATTAGATTATTTAAGTCCTGAAAATAGAAATCTTATCGCTACTTGGAAAGATAAACAAAAGAAATATTCTGATGCGGTTTACTCTTTCAAAGTCCGTGACAAAGAAATTAAAATTGAAACCCATACCGAGTCACTTTCTCATTTGCAGATTCCAAAAATAAGTTTACCTAAATACAAAGCCTGGGGCGATATTTTACAATGGAGTTTACAAGAAAATGTTCCGGGCGAATTCCCTTATACTGCTGGAATTTATCCGTTTAAACGAACCGGAGAAGACCCCACCCGAATGTTTGCCGGAGAAGGCGGACCGGAAAGAACCAATCGTCGTTTTCATTATGTGAGTTTAGGAATGCCGGCAGCTCGTTTATCAACAGCTTTTGACAGCGTTACTTTATACGGTCAAGACCCGGCAACTCGTCCTGATATTTATGGGAAAATCGGGAATGCCGGTGTTTCTATTGCTACATTGGACGATGCGAAAAAATTATATTCCGGATTTGATTTGTGTGCACCTACTACTTCAGTGTCCATGACAATTAACGGTCCGGCTCCAATGCTATTGGGATTCTTTATGAATGCTGCAATTGACCAACAATGTGAGCGATACATTAAGGAAAACGGATTAGAAAATAAAGTAGAAAAACGATTAAAAGAAAAATTTGACGATAATGGATTGCCTCGTCCCACATATAAAGGTGAATTACCTGAAGGAAATGATGGTTTAGGCTTATTATTATTAGGAATTACCGGAGATGAAATTTTGGATGCAGAAGTTTATGCCGAAATTAAAGCTCGAACTTTGGCAACGGTCAGAGGAACGGTTCAAGCAGATATTTTAAAAGAAGATCAGGCACAAAATACGTGTATTTTCTCCACTGAATTTGCTTTGCGATTGATGGGCGATGTTCAACACTATTTTATTGAGAAAAAAGTACGAAATTTTTATTCGGTTTCAATTTCAGGTTATCACATTGCCGAAGCCGGAGCCAATCCAATTTCACAATTGGCTTTTACCTTAGCAAATGGATTTACCTACGTTGAATATTATCTTTCAAGAGGAATGCATATTGATGATTTTGCTCCGAATTTATCCTTCTTTTTCTCCAATGGAATCGATCCGGAATATGCGGTAATCGGTCGTGTAGCAAGAAGAATCTGGGCAAAAGCCATGAAACACAAATACGGTGGAAATGAACGCTCACAAATGTTAAAATACCACATTCAGACTTCAGGAAGAAGTTTGCATGCACAAGAAATTGCATTTAATGATATTCGGACAACTTTACAAGCCTTGTATGCCATTTATGATAATTGTAATTCACTTCATACCAATGCGTATGATGAGGCTATTACCACTCCGACAGAAGAATCGGTGCGAAGAGCCATGGCAATTCAGTTAATCATCAACAAAGAATTAGGATTAGCAAAAAATGAAAATCCAATGCAAGGTTCATTTATCATTGAAGAATTAACCGATTTGGTGGAAGAAGCCGTTTATACCGAATTTGAACGTTTGACTGACCGAGGTGGTGTTCTGGGCGCAATGGAAACTATGTACCAACGAGGGAAAATTCAGGATGAAAGCATTTATTATGAACACCTGAAACATACGGGTGAATTTCCAATTATCGGTGTGAATACTTTTTTAGGTTCAGACGGTTCTCCTACCATGTTACCGAAAGAAGTTATCCGTTCGACCGAAGATGAAAAGAAATTCCAAATTGAAGCTGTGAAAAATTACCAGAATGCCAACAAAAATTATTCAAACGAACAATTGAAAAAACTGAATGAAGTTGCGCTCAATAACGGAAATCTTTTTGAACAGATTATGGAAGCTGTAAAAGTGAATTCTTTGGGAGAAATTACTAATTCACTCTTTACTGTGGGCGGAAAATACAGAAGAAATATGTAATAATACAAGCTTTTTAGTTACAACTCCTATTTAAGACTGGACATCAATCGAGTTATCGTAAACGGACAAAATCCTTTTTTTCCGAAATAGAATCCTCTTTATTTTTTTCTGATTCGGTATTTCCTTTGATTTCCTCTTCCTTTTCAACTTCGTTTAAAGGTAAATTTTCTTTTTCTTCAGGAGCTGTTTCTTTTTTTCTTTTCCTTTTTTCCGGTCGGAAAGCTTCTGAAAAACGATTGAATGATGTTTTATACGTTATTCCGGCACCAAAACTTTGGAAGTTTCCGGCTCCGCCAAAATTCTGAACACCAAAATTAGTCGGGCGGGTAAAGAAATTTACCACCATGGTTTTGTCCATTTGTTTGGAAATATCCCACTGAATTTCTGCTTCTCCTGTTGTAGCATCATTGATTCCATTCCCGACCGGAACTCCGACTGCTCCGTTAAAAGTCCATCGCGGACTTAATTTAAATTTTATATCGGTTTTAAATAAATCCGACATATTACTCACTTCTGAACTCGAAACATAATCCACATCAACGCTTACGCTTCCTCCGGTAATCATAGAACTTATGATGCCTCCCAATTGTTTTATAGCTAATCCGGCTCCACTTGAAGCTGTAGTTCCTGCTAATACTTGGTCGGTTTCTGTCATGAATTGTCCAAACAATAAAATCGCTCCAAATTGAATCATTTTGTCATCCGGATCCATATTGAATTTATAATCCAATAATGATTGTACGTCAGTTCCACCTTTTGGAATTTCTAAAGTAAACTCCATTTTCGGATTAGCTAATGATTCGCTGATTAAAATTCCTAAAACGACGTCATACGCCTGATTGTATCCCATATTCAAATAGTCGCCAATATTGGTAACTGTTTTCTCAAAAGTAGCGGTAATGTGCATATCTGCATCAAAAGGTTGCCCTCCTCCCCAGCGAACATAACTTCCGGATTTAATTTCAAAATCACGATTGAGCAAAGGAACTTGTCTGAATTTATATTTTCCACTTTCTAAACTGTACTCACCGTCCAAAGACATGGCACCTGTTCGTGCCATTCTGAATTTTAAATGCTGAGTTGCTCCGTTTGCAATTACCTGATCACCTGAAACCGGGTCAAAAATCAGATTAACAGTTGTTTGAGGAGTTGCGGAAATATCTAAGTCGATATTCATTCCGTTAGAAGTATCATCTTCTCCTTTTTTTTCTTTTTCAGGAATAAAACGAACTAAACGGTTTTCAGATTCAATTTTTGTTGCGCCTGTATTAATCGTGAATTCAGAACCTTCATTGACTGTTGCTGTTGCTGAAATATCCAATCGTTCCGGTGGTCCAAACAAACCGAAAGCTCCTTGAGCAAAGACTTTTCCGTAAAATAAATCATTCTGAGTCATATTGGTGTTTAATACCAAAAGATTACCGGTATTGAACGAGAGGTTGAGGAACCATGTTGCAAAATCCCGAAAAAGAACTTGTCCGGAGACTTCTCCTTTACTACCGTATTTTGTATCTCTGAACCGGACTTCGTCTAATGAAATAAATCCTTGTCCTCCACTTTGTTTAGAAACCGGTACAGTATTGATTCCGTCAAAAGAATAATCGACATTTAAATAATCTACTTTAAATCCTAAATTATTCAAATCCAACATTCCGTCAAAATCAGGCGAATCTACCGGTCCGGTGAAACGCATATTTCCGGAAATCATTCCGCGAACATTGCTCATTGCTGCTGATAAAAAAGTTTCGACGAATTTAAAATTAAAATCATCCAAACTTACAGAAACATTGATTTCCGGTTTTTGAGGTTTATTGTCAATGAAACCACTTGCATAAAGCACTTGAACTTGTTGTTGTTCAATGTACAATTCCAAATCGAACACATTTTGAGAAACATTATAGAATCCTTTTAAGTTCAAATCACCCAATTCATAAGAATTTAAAGTTAATTCACTTATTTTCAAGTTCATCAATGGTTCTAATTTGTCTTTTGTCCGGGTTATATCCACTTTTCCGTTAGCAATTCCATCCAATTCTAAATCGCCTAATAAGTATTGAGGAATAATTTCAGTTAATATAATATGCTCAAAATCAGCAATTAATTTAAAATTTTGATCATTTTGGTAATAACCGTCCAGCAATAATTTCTGAGTATTTGATTCCAACAATAATTGTTGTAATTCATAATAATTTTTATCAAAATTGATGAGTGCCCTATTTGTATTAGGCAAATTTTCCGGATTTAATTTCCATGTATTTTCATCAATCTGAATGGTTGAAGGTGAGAATCCTAAGATTAAATTTTTATTTTCATCAAGCGTTTGAAATAAATTCAAATCAAAACGCATTGGATACTCTCTTCCCATCTCAAAATTGGTTTTAACAATCAAAGAATCGAGAATGGGAGTTGTATGTACCGTCAGATTATAAAGCATCGTTTTTTTGATAGCTAAACTATCACTCCGGATATAAATTTGTTCTTCTTCTTTGGATGTGTCGATGTTCAATAAAGGTCCATATAAATTAATTCCATCATAACCAACTGAATTTGAGCTCATTTCTGCTATTAAACTATTTGTGGTTGTATCTACAAATCCATCGGCAATGGTTCCGGGTGCAATTTGAATCCGGGCATCGAGTAAACTCAACAAATCTTCTTCAAACTCAAAATAAAAACTAAATCGCTGATTTTCATCTACTTTCTCAGGCACATAAGATATTAATGTATAAGAACCCAAAGCATTCATCAAAGCATCCGGCAACTGACTCAATCGGTATTGTCCATTAATTTCACCATTCAAATAACCCGGAATATCCAATTCTAATTTTTTACTTCCATCATTTTCTGAAGAAGTAATATGTGCATAATCAATGTTTAGTGTACGAACATTAGAATCAAAATGAACTTCATGTAAGCTTAAAATTCCTACAAAATCATCCAAATTGCTGAATGAAAATTTTCCTTCTACTTTTCCACTGATTACTGCATTTAAACTATCAGTTACCCCCAAATAATCCAAATCTAAATAATCAATATCCGAAACGAAATCCAAACGTAACTCTTTTCGTGAAAAATCAAACAATCCTTTATAATTCATGTTTAATTTACTATCCCGAATGGACAAAAATCCATTGAATTGTTCTCTTTCTAAACCTCCATCCATACGAATATTACGAAAACGTTTGCCAAATAAATCCAAGTAATCTAACTGACCATTGGTTTTAAGTTTTAATTGCTCAATATCAATTCCTTGACCATTAAATTCAAAATTTCCGGAAATGAATCCTAATATTTCTTGATCTGTAATTTTTCGTAAATCCATATTGGAAGTGGCAATTCTTCCTTTGTATTTTAAATTATCGGTATAATCATTCAGTTTCACATCTAAATCAGCAGAACCTAAAGCAGTTATGGCAGAGCCTTTGATTTTTATTTCATTAGATGTTAAGTTTAAATTTCCATTATAATCCATTGTACCAAAACGGTCAATAAATTCCGGAAGAGATTGAGCAATAAAACCGGGCAGTAAATCCGTTAAATTCTGATAAGAAGTTTTTACTTTTAGGAATTCTGAATCTATCGTCAATTCCCTATCGTTAGTTAAATTACTAAAATTAACTGTTTTAGCACCTAAATAAAATCCATCACTAACAAGCCGGAAATCATTTAGATTTAAATTATTTAAACTTCCTTTTGCCGTACCTTGAATTTCAAATTGACTGTCTTTATCAAAATCATAAACAAAATAACGAATGTCTTTCAAGCCGATTTTAGAATTTTCATTAAAAATAAAATCCCACTGAACCAAATCATCAAATTCCGATAAATCCGATTGAGAATCGTATGAAAAAACCAAATTTCCGGTAAAATCCGAATCAGAAGTTTTAAATACCAAATCATCAAAACGCATTTCTTTGTCGGACATGTGAAAACGCAACGACAGGTTTTTTAAATTATAATCTTCTCCATTTCGTTTTCCGTCAAAACTCAAATGCTTCAAATCTGCCCAAATATCACTATTTACCAATCGGAAATTTTGTACTTCCAAACTCAGATTTTTAGCTTCTAT
>JAVFAE010000069.1:0-9310 GCA_034002605.1 Weeksellaceae bacterium
GAATTAAAATCTCCTCAAATTTTCCAAAGTTCGCTCAAAAGAAAAAATTTAATCTACAAAGTCCAAACTTCTCAAAATGAAATGGACAATTTAGTATATGAATTAACCAAAAATCCGGGTTCTGCTCTGGTTTTTTGTCGCACCCGAAAACAAACGTACCAAGTCGCACAATTTCTTCAAAACAAAGGATTAAATGCTTCTTTTTTTCATGCAAAATTACCCACAGAAGAAAAGAAAATCCGGCAAGAAAACTGGACAAAAAGTAATAATCAGGTGATGGTAGCCACCAATGCCTTTGGAATGGGAATCGACAAATCCAATGTACGGACTGTCGTTCATCTGGATTTACCAAACAGTTTAGAAGCCTATGTTCAGGAAGCCGGAAGAGCCGGAAGGGATGGGAAAACTGCACAAGCAATTTTGTATATTCAGCCTTATGCTTTTCAAGAAATTGAACAACTTTTTAAATCTTCTTTACCAACCAAAAAAGAATTTGAAACCATCGAACGAATGTTTTTTACTTTTCTTACTATAGGTGAAAATGAACGCCCGGAAGAAAAAATCGCTTTCTCTTTGGTCGAATTTTGCCAACGTTTTAATTTAGATAAAAGAAAAGTTGAAAAAACTTTAAGTTTTTTGGAAAGAAAAGAAGTCTTCATCCTTCCCAAACAAACCCCGCAGAGCAAAGTACAGCTTCATATTTCGCCCAATCGTTTTCATTCTTCTTCCTTAATTCAAAATCAAATAATTGAATGTCTCAGTCGCTTATATCCGGGAATTTTATCACAAGAAACTCATATCAATGAATTTCAAATTGCACGAGAAACACATAAATCAACAAAAATCATTCAGGAAGAATTAAAAAAATTACACGAATCCGGGCAAATTACCTATCAAAATAAAGAAATTCGATGGGTGAGCTTCCTTCGACCTCGCGAATCCGATTATATAAAAAATATTTTATGGAAAGAGTTTGAAGAATATCAAATTGCACAATGGAAAAAATTACAAGATATTATTTATTATGCTTCACAAACTGAGATTTGTCGTGAAAAATTGATTTTACATTATTTTGGAGAAAAAACAGTTGCCAAATGTGGAGAATGTGATATTTGCAAAAAAGAGAAAGAAAATGATTTAAATTCAGCTGAAGTTCTGGCTTTTTTAAGTAATTCGCCTAAAACCATTCAGGAAATCGTTCTGCATTTCAATTCCTCTTCAAAAAATGAAATCTCACAAATTTTACATATTTTATTAGATGAAGAAAAGATTGAAAATCAAGGCATTGATGCTTACTTCAAAAAGAAGTCTTGATACTTTCTCAAACTTCATCTAATTTTGTTGTCAAATTTCAAAAGAATGAAAGTAGTTTTTATGGGAACGCCGGAATTTGCGGCAATTTGTTTAGAAGAAATCATCCAAAGCAAGCACCAAATAGTCGGTGTGGTGAGTATTCCGGACAAAGCCGCAGGGCGAGGGCAAAAAATCCGGGAATCAGCCGTTACCAAATTAGCAAAAGAGCATCAATTACCTTTATTTCAACCCGAAAAACTTAAAAATCCTGATTTCATTCACGATATGGAAGCATTGAATGCTGATGTTTTTGTAGTGGTTGCTTTTCGAATGCTTCCTAAGGAAATTTGGCAAATTCCACCCAAAGGAACTTTTAATTTACATGCTTCTCTCCTGCCCCAATACCGCGGTGCAGCTCCTATCAACTGGGCAATTATCAATGGAGAAAAAGAATCCGGTGTTACCACTTTTCTAATTGACGAACAAATTGACACAGGTACTATTTTACTTAATGAAAAAATAGCTATTAACGAAAACACAACTGCCGGAGATTTACACGATGATTTAGCAGAAATAGGAAAGAAACTGATTATTAAAACTTTAGATGGATTAGAAACTAATTCCATTCAGGCACGAAAACAAGATTCAAAAACCGATTTAAAACCGGCTCCCAAACTATTCAAAGAAGATTGTGAAATTGATTGGACACAAAACATCGGGAAAATTCACAATACAATCAGAGGTTTAAGCCCCTATCCGGGTGCTTGGACTCATTTTTATAAAAATGATGAACAAAAGTTTGTTAAAATTCTTAAAACAGAAATAGAGCCAACACTAAATGATTCCAAAAAAATAAATTCCATTCAATTTGAAAAAAATTCAATTATCATTCATTTAAAAGATGGAAATCTCCACTTAAAAGAATTACAAGCAGAAGGAAAAAGACCGATGAACGCACAGGATTTTTCTAATGGATGGCAAGATAAATCGGGTTGGACGGTAATAAAATAGGCTAATTCAAGCCCGAATTGAAGTAAATTATTAACAAATCTTTGGTTTTTTCAACAAAAACAAGAAAAAAACACACTCAAGTCTTGTGTAAACCAATGATTAACTTATATTTGTGTGAGTTAAACAATTAAATCTTTTAAATTATGAACAAATCTGAATTAGTTAATGCAATGGCAGCTGATGCCGGAATCACAAAAGCTGCTGCTAAAAAAGCACTGGATTCTTTTACTTCAAACGTTACCGGAGCTTTAAAAAAAGGTGATAAAGTTGCTTTAGTTGGTTTTGGAACTTTCTCAACTGCAAAACGAAGTGCACGAACAGGAATCAATCCTCAAACTAAAAAATCAATCAAAATTGCAGCTAAAACCGTTGCTAAATTCAAAGCAGGTTCTGAATTAGCTTCAGCTGTAAACGGAAAGAAAAAATAAATCCATCCGTTAAAAAAAAATTAAAGCTGGCTTATGAAAGTCAGCTTTTTTATTTCACTTAATTCTCATCGGAATCACTCAACCAATCTGATTTTTTAATTTCATATTCCACATTTCGTCGAAGTGGTTCGCCATAATAGGCAATTTCAATTTCTCCAACTTTTTTTGCTCCTAATTTTTTCATTGCAGCTTGTGAACGGAAATTTTCTGCTCCCACATGAAAAATTACTTTCTCTACTTTTTCAAAAATAAAATCCAACATTAATTTTTTCGCAGAATAATTGTAGCCTTTTCCCCAAAACTCAACTGCATAAAAAGTATAACCAATAAAAATACTCTTATTTTTTTCGTCATAATCATAAAAACGAGTGCTTCCGATTATTTTTTCAGTTTTTTTATCCTGAACTAAAAAAGCACCTCCACTTTCCATAGCACCACGAAAGAAATTTTTAAAAACTTCTCGTTCACATCGGTTTTTATTTGGATGATTTGCCCAAACAGCAGGATCGGAAGAAACAGCATAAATCCGTTCAAAGTCAATTTCTTTCATCGGAATCAACCGAACAATTTCATTTTCCAAATGAGGTTGAATTGAAAATTCCATATCAGCTATTTTCATCAAAAATACTAAACAACTACTGAATTGAGCCAGAATTTTTTACTTTTGACAAGAATTCGTTTTGAATTCAATCAAATTCAAAAAAATGAAGAAAAAAATCGGATTATTTTGTTTTTCCTTATTGTTTTTAGCTTGTACCGAAACTGATGTACTCAACGAAACCGGGAAATTAGAAGTTACGGAATTTGAACTTCCGCTCCTACCGGATGCCTATTTTTACGAAGCTTGGTTGTTGGTCGATAATACCTACGTTTCCGTCGGAAGAATCACAAATGATTCCATTCAAAATAATCGGGCCCAATTCAGTAAAATTGATGCCAATGATTTGTCTCAGGCACAATCTTTTGCCATTACAATTGAAACCAACTCAGGAGCTCCTTCCGATTATGTTTTATTACTAGGCGATTTCAATGGAAATTCAGCAGAGTTAAACACAAATTCCAACGCTTCAAACGGAGTTAAAAGTTTAGCAAATCGCATTTCAGGTGCTTATACCGTTCAAACTGCTTCTGTTCCCGAAGAAGAACAAGGAAATTACGGCACCAACGGAATTTGGTTTTTTAAAGGAAATGGAAATGTGAAAGAAGCCACACTAAAGTTGGATTATAAAGAACTTTTATATCAGGCTTGGTTAGTCAAATCAGAAAATAACGTGGATTGGAATTTGAATATGGGAATCATCAAATCGGATACTTTGGCTGACAATTGGAAAAGCTTTATTCCTGCTCCTTTTGCTCCCAATATTCCTGATTTTCCGGGTGAAGATTTTTTACAACAACCCGGTTCGGGAACTTCTTTTCCTGAAGGATTTTTCCCGACAGATGTCCGAAATGGAAAAGTTATTTTAACTCCTGTTTTTTCAAATTATACTAATTCCGAAATTCCTTTTCCGATTTATTTATTACAATCCACTATTCCTGCCGATGCACAAAATAATTCAGAAACCACTTATGGATTAAATATCAACACTTTATACAAAGCTAAAGCAACAAAATTATAAACTCCTTTTTATTTGATTTCGACTAAAAAACCAGAATTTTTCAATTTTCTTAAAGAGATGGTGCTTATACAATAGTACTTCCTATATTTGCAGGAATTTTCAAATCAAGACAAATGAAATGTGGAATTGTCGGCTTACCGAATGTTGGGAAATCAACGCTTTTTAACTGTTTATCAAATGCCAAAGCTCAATCGGCGAACTATCCTTTCTGTACTATAGAACCCAATGTAGGTACGGTTTCTGTTCCCGATCCAAGATTATACAAATTAGAAGAAATCGTAAATCCCGAAAGAGTTGTTCCGGCAGTGGTAGAAATTGTTGATATTGCCGGATTGGTAAAAGGAGCCAGCAAAGGAGAGGGTTTAGGCAATCAGTTTTTAGCAAATATTCGAGAATGTAATGCCATTATTCATGTTTTAAGATGTTTTGATAATGAAAATATCACACACGTTGACGGTTCCATCAATCCGGTTCGGGATAAAGAAACCATTGATGTTGAATTGCAACTGAAAGACCTTGAAACCGTAGAAAAACGCTTGGAAAAAGCCAAAAAAATGGCAAAAAGCGGCAACAAAGACGAACAAAAAATGGCAGAAGTCTTGGAAGCAGCTCGAATTTTCTTGGAGCAAGGAAAAAATCTTCGCGAAATGGATTTGGATGAAGTCGAAGCTGCTATTATTGCTACCCTTCAACTCATTACTTTCAAACCGGTTCTTTATTTGTGTAATGTGGATGAAGCCGCTGTAAAAAATGGAAATCAGCACGTTGATGCCATAATAGAAGCGGTAAAAGGAGAAAAAGCAGAAGTTTTGGTTTTGGCTGCACAAATTGAAGCTGATATTACCGAATTGGAAACCTATGAAGAACGTCAAATTTTCTTGGAAGAATTAGGATTGACTGAACCCGGCGTTAACCGATTGATTCGTTCTGCCTATTCTTTATTGGATTTACAAACCTATTTCACTGCCGGAGTAAAAGAAGTTCGTGCTTGGACAATTAATAAAGGATTTACTGCGCCACAAGCTGCCGGAGTCATTCATACTGATTTTGAAAAAGGATTTATTCGGGCAGAAGTAATTTCGTACGAGAATTTTGTTCATTTTGGTTCAGAATCCAAAGCAAGAGAAGCCGGAAAATTAAGTGTAGAAGGAAAAGCCTATGTGGTAAAAGATGGCGATGTGATGCACTTTTTGTTTAATGTTTAGAATCTTTTGATTCTTGAACAATCTTGAATTGTATATTTTAGTGAATTACAAAAAAAACAAATAGAATAGTCAATTAGGCTATTCTATTTGTTTTTTCATAGTCATTAGCTATTTTAACAATCCAAATATTTCATTTTGAATTACCTCTCCTCTTTTTCAAACTTGCTTTTCTAATAAAAAAACTTACTCTGACAACTCCTTAATTAACTTCTCACATAAATTCATGTAATCTTCACTTCCGGCTGCTTTAGAAGCTTCCATTGATTTTTCTGCCAACTGAATTGCACTTTTTTTATCGCCCGCTTTTGCATGAATTAAAGCTTGTTGATAAATCTGATAAAATGCCGGTTTATCATTTAGCTTCATACCTAAATCCATCCATTCTTTTGCTTGTTTAATATCTTTTCCGGCTGCATAGTAATAATTGGCAGCTGCCATATAATCCTGAGCCGTAGGCTTTCCTTTCATTGTTTTTACAATGGATTCTTCCACTTTTCTATCGGTTGGAACTTCAATTTTAATTCCTACTTTAACCGAATCCCAAGCGAAGTTTAACGTAACAGAATCTAAATTTAAATCATCCAAAGAAATTGTAAATGATTCCACCACATAAGGCAATTTTTCTACTTTTGCACTTGCTTTTGCCATCACTTTTGAATCGTTCCACTCTCGAGGATTTCCCCAATTTTCGGTATCTGCATAAAAATAAATTCCCCAACTGGAAACTTCCGGAACGGTATAAATTGCATATTTTCCTGCTTTCAAAACTTGTCCTTCAATAATAACATCATCTTCAAACTCAATCGTTGTGTTTTTATTTGCTCCGGTTCTCCATATTTTTCCATACGGAACCAATTCTCCGAAAATATTCCGTCCGTTTTTACTTGGACGAGTATATTCCACTTCAATTTTTGTCATCCCTACAACTTGTTCCACATCAGCACTCATACTGGGTTGAGGAGTTTTTACTTGAGCATCCGCTAAAGTGAATAAGGCAACTGAAAACAACGATAAAACTATTTTTTTCATACTATTTTTTGTTTTAAAATTTTTACTAAAGTCCCAAAGTTAACTAAAAAATCCAATTGAATCTTAATTAAAATAAGCTCGAAATTTAATTTTCAATAAGTCCGGCTGAAAACTATAATTATTTTATACTTTTGGGTAAAATTAAAATCTTAGGAACTGATTGAATTTTAAATTATAAAACAATTGTTTTTTTAGAATAAAACTCCGAATTATGAATAAACTTTTATTTTTTATTTACTTCTGTTTTTCGGCTTTTCTCATTGGGCAAACCAAAATCACTGTTTTAGACGGTTATTTGGAAAATACGGTTATGGAAGGAGTTGTTATTCTATCTGAAACCAATCAAAAATTAGGCGAAACCAATTCACAAGGAGTTTTCATTGTTCCTGCCAATATTAAAACTGTTAAATTATATGCAGAATCCTATGAAGAAAAAAAGCTTTTCCTTTATGGAAAAGATATTGTAGTTACACTAAACCCTTTATTGGTAGAATTGGAAGTCAGTCAAATTTCTTCAGATGATTCCGAAGCTCGAAACTGGATTAAACAACTGATTCAAAACCGAAAGAAAAACAGTATTCAAAATCTAAAATCATATCAATATAAAAGTTATACAAAATTCTTGGTTACCGCTTCCACAGACTCTATGCCGTATATTCTTTTTCCAAAAACAAAAAAAGATTCATCGTACAATGAATTCAGACAATTATTAGACGAAAGCCATTTGATGTTGGGCGAACGAGCGATGGATCATAAATTTTCTGAAAAATACGGATTTAAAAATATTCTGAAAGCCAGCCGGATTTCGGGAACACAATTACCTATGTACGAATTTGCCGTAATGCAACCGATTTCTATTGATTTTGATGAAAATTACATTGAATTATTTTTTGCAAAATTCAGCAATCCTCTTTCTAATGCCGGTTTAAAAGATTACCGTTACCGCATATCAAGTTATGAAGAATTAGAAGGTCGAAGTATGGTTGTAATTGCTTTTTTCCCAAAAACAAAACTCGAAATGGAAAAAAGAATCAAAGGCTATGTTTGGATTGATATGGAAACAAAGGCTTTAACTCATTTTGTAACTGAAAATCTGAGTGAAAAACAACTATTGGAAATGGAAATTGAATGGGAAAGAGTTCAAAATTACTGGATTCCAAAACAACAACGCTTCCGAATGGACGGCGGAAGTATTTCTTATCCTTCTGTAAAAGACTCTTTAACTCCGGACGGAGAAGTTCGGTTAGATACCATTAAAAAGAAAGAAAAAGTATGGTTGCATTTAACAACTTCTTTTTCCGATTTTGAATCGCCGGTTGATTTTGACAGTAAAGAATTTAAAGGTTACACCACTCAAATCGACTTTAAATCACATGATAATTCCAATGAAACTCTCAATCAATACCGTAATGATTCGCTCAGTCTTCGGGAAATGAATACTTATGTAAAAATTGATTCTATCGGAAAAAAACATAAGGTGGACAAAGCTTTAAAGCTTTTAAGAGTAGTTACTTCCGGTGGGAAATTAGATATTGGAAATTATTTTTTAGACATTACCAAACTCGTAAAATACAATGATTATGAAGGTCTCCGACTTGGGTTAGGTGGTGGTACCAATTATAAATTCAATGAGAATTTTTCAGTAGAAGCTTATGTCGCTTATGGATTTAAGGATAAAAAAATGAAGTTCGGCGGTGGACTTAATTGGTATGTAAACAAAGCATATTCAGGAAAAATATTTACCCATTATGCACAAGACGTAGATGCCATCGGCAAAACACCTATTGAATTACAAAATAATTATCTTGCTTTTTTTACTGAAAATTTAGTCAATATTTACAATCCTAATTTTTACAGTTACCGACGAATTAAAGTAGGTTATCAACAAGATCTCTCGGATAATTTTACTCTTTTGGGTGCCGGAGTGTACAATGAAAAAACTGCTGAATTTGATTATTTTTACAGAAACAGCCGTCCACACGAAAAATTTCTTTCTATGGATACCCAAATCGCATTGCGTTGGGCTCCAAAAGAAAAAAATATACAAACTCCTTACGGAAAAGTAACAATTCAAGGCGGATTACCTGTTTTTTATTTTAGTCTTATTCAAGGTTGGAACGTTTTCAATGCTGATTATACCCCAACTAAAATGAATTTTCATTATTTTGATGAATACCGTACTTTTTTGGGAAGAACCAGTTTCCAGTTTCATTCAGGCATCGTTTTGGGGAAATCACCAATTATTGATTTGTATGAAGGAACCGGAAATGCCAAATCGGGAGAAACTTTGAAAGAACATTTTGGCTTAGCGGGTCTTAATAATTTTGAAACCATGCTACCGAGTGAATTTTATTCCGATCGCTTTATAAAATTCAATATTGCTCATCGTTTTGCCGGATTTAAAATCGGAAAAAAAGAAATTTTCCCACTTTTTATTTATAGAGGTTTACTTGGGAATATGAAAAATCCACAAGACCATTCGGGCATCTACTTTTTATCGCCTTCTAAATTATATCAAGAAGGCGGAATAGAGTTCAACAGATTATTTGCCGGTTTAGGAATTGGTGCTTATTATCGGATGGGGCATTATGCTTTTGATGAATTTGAACAAAATTTCTTCTTAAAATTAACCTTAAAAATGGATTTATTTTAATTCAACTTTCTGTTTAACTAACTTTGCCAAATGGCAGGAATCTACATTCATATTCCGTATTGTAAACAAAAA
>JAVFAE010000070.1:0-9136 GCA_034002605.1 Weeksellaceae bacterium
ATTAAATCTTGTGGTGAAATGGATTGATTATCTTGATTAGTCATAGTGAAATTCGGGATTTCCATGACCTCAAACAAAGTGTTTTCAGTGTTTTTTTTGTAAAAATAAAAAAAGTAGACAACACTAAGGCTGATGATTCCAATGATGAAAATTTGTCTGCGCAATTTTGAAATTTTAAAGAATAAATAAGCTGCCTGAATATTCAGACAGCTTACTGTTTTTTTAAAGTATAAATCAGTTAAAAGGGACTAATAAAACCGGAATAGTTGATTTTTTCACAACATGGTCGGCAACACTTCCAATTAAAAACCGATAGGCTGCAGAATGCTTGTTTGAACCCATAATAATCAAATCTACATTTTCTTCTTCAGCTGCATTTAAGATTTGTTCATGAGGCGAACCGGTTTTTAAAACGTGTTTGAAACGGAATATTTCTCCTCCTAATTTACCTTCAACATTTTGTATGTTTTCATACGTTAAGTTTTTGATGGATTCCATTCTATGTGCCATAATAGGGTCGTTTTCCACTGTTTTGGCATCAATTTCAATCGGGTCAACGTTAAGTAAAATGATTTCAGCTTCAAAAGCTCGCCCCCATTCTTTTGCTGTTTCAATTAATTGGGAATCATTTCCTTTAAAATCTAATGTTACTAAAACTTTTTTCATTGCTTTCAATTTTATTTAAAAGTATAACTTTTTGTTGAATCGGGCAAGTTCGACTGACTGATATTTAACAGAAATAAATAATTTGGAAATCTCAATAAAAATTAATAAATTGGAACACTCTATTAAAATAATATTATCATGAAAAGAATTGTAATTGCATTTATGGGCATTATGGGCTCTTGTATAGCTCAGCAGCAGATAACCGATCAAGAGTTTTCTTCCCACATTAATCAAAAAGTTACGTATTGTGATAAAGTGTATGGCACTTTTATTTCTAAAGGAAAAAATAAAGTGGCATTACTAAATTTGGGTGCAGATTATCCAAATCAGAAATTAGTTGTAGCAATTTTTGAGAAAAACTGGAAAAAATTCACTTATCAACCTACGGAATTTCTTCAGAATAAACGAATTTGTGTGAATGGAAAATTGCTTCTTTACAAAGGAAAACCGGAAATTATAGTAGAACATCCAAAGCAAATTAATGTAGAATAGACAAGGGGATAAATTTGAAAAACGAGCTTCGGATTATCGAAGCTCGTTTTAAACAAAACCATTAAAAACAAGAAAATTAAGTTATTTTCAGATAAAATTTATTCAGGTAAAATTACTGTATCTACAACATGAACAATTCCATTGGCAGCCGGAACAGACGCAACAATGTTCACATTCCCGTTAATTGTGGGCTCACCGTTTACCATTTTGATGGTGATGGAATTTCCATCAACCATACCTAAATTTTGTCCATCTTTGAGCTGGTCAAAACGAATTACGCCTACATAAGTGTGATGCGCTAAAATATCGTTTAGCTGGTCACTATTTTCCGGTTTCATTAAACTGGTCAGCGTTTCTTTTGGTAATTTATCAAAAGCAGAATTTAACGGAGCAAAAACTGTAAAAGGTCCGGCATTGCTCAATGAAGTAGCTAAATTAGCCGCTTTTACCGCTTCTACTAAGGTTGATAAATCAGCATTGGAAGTTGCTAATTTAACAATGTCGGGAGTTGAAACTTCATCCACAACAGTTTCTTGACCTCCTCTTGCAACTTGTGTTTCTTTTATTGGAGAATCTAAAGCTACGTTTTGGCTGTCTTGACACGAAAAGAAACTAAAAATGACAGCAGTGATTGGTAAAATAAAATTTTTCATAGTGATTTATTTTTTTGATAAAATTAAGCACTATTTCAGAAGAAAGTTTATGAGTCAAATCACAAATAATATGCTGATTTAGTGATGTTTATCACTTTTTCTATAAACGGATAAAGATAAAAAGAGCTCAAACTCTCTTATGGACAAGCTTTGCGGAAATCAGACATAGGTTCTGCTGACTTTTTGGATTCCATCGATTTGCTTGATTTGTTCAATAATTTTGTCCAATTGATTTTTATTTTTGACTGAAACTGAAATTTTCCCATCAAAAATCCCATCTTCTTCCGAAATATTAAAACTTCGAATGTGAACATGGAGATTATTGGAAATTATTTTGGTTATATCATTAATTAAACCAATCCGATCCAATCCGTTGAGGTTGATAATAGCTCTGTATAATTCAGAAGAAGAATCAATCCATTTGGCACGAATAATCCGATAAGCCTGATTGGCTTGTAAAGAAACAGCATTAGGGCAATCTTTTTTGTGTACACGGATTCCTTTGGCAACGGTTACAAAACCAAATACTTTATCGCCTGGAATTGGATTACAACAAGAAGCCAATTCATAACTTAATTTTTCTTCATCAGAACCAAAGACCAAAGAATCGTATTTTTTTACTTCTTCTTTTTCTTGATTTTCTGTATTTTCTTTGAGTTTAGATTTAGGTCGGAATCGGTTAATGAATCCGGAGAATCCTGATTTACTATCCGCAAAACGTCGAATTTCTTTGTTATTGATTTTCCCGGTGGCTATATTATAAAAGATATCCTGGCTGTTTCGGGTTTTAAAGAAACGCTGCATTTCATTAATCGTTTTTTCGGTAAGTTCAATTTTTAAATGGCGTAACTTTCTTTTTAGAATTTCTTTTCCTTCTTCTGAAATTAATCTTTTTTCAGCATTTAAAGAAGCTTTAATTTTTGAACGTGCACGGCTTGTGATAACAAATTCCAGCCAGTCTGCTTTGGGTTTTTGATTGGGAGAAGCGAGAATTTCTACCTGATCGCCACTTTGAAGTTCATGGCTTAAAGGAAATAATTTACCGTTTACTTTTGCACCCAAACAAGTGTCGCCAATATTACTATGAATGGCATAAGCAAAATCCAAAGAAGTAGAGCCTTTGGGCAAGGAATACAAATCTCCTTTTGGTGAAAAAACAAAAATTTCTTTGGCATACAGATTAAATTTGAAATTATCAATGAATTCTGCGGCATCCTGATGTTCATTGTTTTCTAACATTTCACGAACCTGACCAATCCATTCATCCACTTTTGAATCTTCAATCTGAAAGTTTTCTTTATATTTATAATGTGCGGCAACTCCTCTTTCGGCTAATTCATCCATTCGTTCTGAGCGAATTTGGATTTCAATCCAGCGTGCCATCGGACCTAAAACGGTAATATGCAAAGATTCATAACCGGTAGATTTAGGTTGGGAAATCCAGTCACGCAAGCGTTTGGGATTTGGTCGGAATGTATCGGTTACAATGGAATAAATTTTCCAAGCAAGGAATTTTTCATTTTTTTTATCGGAGCGATAAATAATCCGAACAGCGAATTTGTCATAAATTTCTTCAAAACTAATATGTTGAGAAACTAATTTCCGATGAATGGAAAATATGGATTTAGAACGTCCTTTGACTTCAAATTCCAAACCTTCATTATTTAATTTTTCTTGTAGAATTTTAGAAAAATCGGCAATGTATTTTTCACGTTCTTCTTTAGTTTCCTGTAATTTTTTTTCAATACTATGGTATTCTTCCGGTTTGGTGTATTTTAAACTTAAATCTTCTAATTCAGATTTAATGTTGTAAAGTCCCATCCGGTGAGCTAAAGGTGCATAAATGAAAATAGTTTCCGAAGCAATTTTAAGTTGTTTGTCTTCACTCATAGAGTCCAGTGTCCGCATATTGTGGAGACGATCGGCAATTTTTATTAAAATAACCCGAATATCTTCGGAAAGTGTGAGAAGTAATTTTTTATAATTTTCGGATTGTATAGAAACATCTTGTTTATTTAAAATGGAAATTTTAGTTAATCCGTCGATAATTCGCACAATTTTTTCACCAAAAATCTCTTGAATATCGTCTAAAGTATAATTGGTGTCTTCTACCACGTCGTGCATCAAAGCAGCTGCAATGCTTGTTGCGCCCAATCCGATTTCATTCGCAACAATATTTGCAACTTCAATCGGGTGGAAGATATAAGGTTCACCTGTTTTTCTTCTTTGGTCTTTATGTGCATCAACCGCCAAATCAAACGCTTTCCGAATGAGTTTTTTGTCTTCTTTCGTTAAAGTTTGGTAGGTGTTTTTTAGCATTTTTTTATAACGTCTTGAAATTTCCTGATTTTCAAGTTCGGCTAAATCAATCTTATTTTCTTCATCATTCATAGGAGTAAAGTTAAGCATTAAAGAATTTAATTTAAAAAATCTTTGATTAAAACAGGCGGACGACCGATGATGGCTTGGTTGTTTTTTACAACAATCGGTCGTTCAATGAGTTTCGGATGTAAATGAAGTGCTTCAATGATTTCTTCATCGTTCATTTTTTTGTTTTTGTAATTCAATTTCCAGATTTCTTCTTTTTGCCGGATTAAATCAAGTGGAGAAATGCCTAATTTTTGAATTAAATCTTTGATTTCATTGGTTGATAAAGGATTTTTTATATAATCAATAATTTCGTATTCTTCTTTTTCAATCTGGTTTAAAATCTGACAAGCTTCGCGGCTTTTACTACACCGCGGATTATGGTATATTTTTATCATGGTTTGATTTTTTTTTTAAAATTAGATAAAAATATAGAATGAAAGAAAAAAATAACGACTAAGTCGTTATTTTCTTTGCTAAAAAAAACAGTATGTATTTTTTGTTGAATTTTTAGTCCATTACTTAAATACTTGCCAATTGATTAATTGACTTAATTCTTCCGGATAAATTAAATCGGAATTTCTGAGCGTAATATGGAAGCAAGGTTGCCTTTTTTCTTTGATGTAATAAATTTTCCCTTCTGCTGCCATTTCTTCTAAAATAGTTTGAAGAATTTTTTCGTATTTATAATTTCTACCTCTTACGTTATTGTATTGAGAATAAGAAATATCAAAAGCAGCTCCGTATGCGTGTGTACTTTCTCCTTTTGCTGCATTACTGTTGACACGTCGCAATTTACCTTGTGACTCCATGGTTCGGGTTAGGGAAGAAATACTTAATTTTTTTGATGTTTCCGCATAAAATCTATCAGAAATTTCAATCAAAACATCATAAGCAGCCGGATAGAGAAAAGCTTTGCTGTGTGTTAATTTTTGAACGTAATAGCCATTTCCTTCTTCGGGAACTGTGATTAATTTATTTTCACTGATTAATTCATCTAATTGTCTGTAGTTATGAATTAAAGGAACGGAAAAAGAAGCTGCTTCAAAAAGATGATCTTGATAGGAAATGTTTTCTTTAAGAAAAATCGCTTTTTCAAATTTACTTAAATTAGATTTCTTAGTATTGGGCGATGAAAATGCAGCATAATGAATGGGAGGAGTGGTTAAATCAGTGAAAAATGCCTGAGCAAAATAATTTTCAAAGAGGTTGTTTTTTTGGGCTTTGACTAAAATAAAAGACAAAAAAAACAATAAAAAAGTAATTATTCTCATTCTGAATTTGTGTTAAAGTCCAAAATTAAATTATAACTTTCAGACAATCAGCATTAAAAAAGATAAACTTTCCTAAATAAATTCTAAAAAAAATGTTAAAATCAATTAAAATTGTGAATTAAAATTTCTAATTTTGTTTGTTTTTCTAAATTATCACAAATAATTTGCAATAGTTTAAATTTGAAATGAATATAAAAAAAATGGGATAACTATTTGGATTGAAGTAGGATAAAAAAGAGAAAATCAGGTGAATGGAATAGTATTTGCTAATAGACACAAGGGTTTTGAGAAAATTTGAATGAAATATTTTTTAATAATTTTAACTGTTTTTATAGTAATTTCCTGTAACACAATGAACAATGAAGGTGTGTTGCAGTCAAATTCATTAGGATTTGTCGAAACTTCTCCTATTTTAAACAGCTATGGGAAAAATATTTTGGAACGAGTAGATGCTCCTTTGGGATATACGCGTATTCCTGTTTCAATTGAAAGTTTTGAATCTTATTTGCGTTCTTTACCTTTAAAACCTGATGGTTCTCCGGTTCGGTACTATGATGGAAAAGTAAAGCTTAATAATAATATTTATATTGCCGTAATTGATTATCCATTGAATACTGAAAATGTTCAAATGTCAACCGATGCCGTTATCCGATTAATTTCTGAATATTTATACCATAAAAAAGAGTATGAAAAAATTGTTTTTCATGCAGAAAAAAAACGAATCAGTTTTGAGGATTATGCTCAAGGCGATTATTCCCGTAAAAATTTCGATGCTTATTTAGTATATGTAATGCGTGAGGTTTCTACACCAAGTTTTTGTGCAGATTTAAAAAGCATAAAATTGGAAGATATACGAATTGGTGATATTTTCGTTCAGAATACACGACCAAATGGACATGCCGTTATTGTAGTAGATATTGTTGAAAACCGTAAAGGCGAACGTTTATTTTTGCTTGCACAAGGTTTTCATCCCGCACAAGATATTCAAATTATAGCAAATCCTAATCAAGAGGAAATCAGTCCTTGGTACACTTTAAAAGAAGGAGAATTATTAACGCCTGAATGGCGTTTTATGACCACTGATTTAATGCGCTTTAAATTTCTAGAACCCTAAAATCAACTTTTTAAAAGATTATTTCTTTAAATTTGTAACTTATTTATTGGAATAGTAGAATGAAAAAACTGATTTACGGTATTTGCTTTGCGATTTTGAGTTGCACAACTTCTCAAATTATCTCAAATGAAACATCTGATACTACGACCGCACAATTTATATATAAGGTAATTATAGAATCAGAATATGGTGGTTCAGGTTCTGATGAATGGTCGATTTTGAATGAAGAAGAATTTAAAACCTATTGGACTAATCAAATTGATTCAGAAATACCCAATATAGATTTTGACCAACAAATGGTAATTATAAAAAATTTTGAAAGTCAGCGTATGGGGGGAAGTTTATATCAAGTACAAAATGTGAAAAATGAAAACTCTTCGGTTGAAGTGTATTATACAATTCGTAGTAATACTTCTGAAATGGCAACTCAAGCAATTACAAGTCCGGTTTTTATTATTCAAACTACAAAAATTAATCAACCTACCATTAAATTTATCCAAATGAATTAATTAACAACACACACAATATAATCTGTACAATGAAAAAAATATATTTAGATCATGCCGCAACAACGCCCATGCATCAAGAAGTAATTGAAGAAATGCTGAACTGTATGCAGGACGTTTACGGAAATCCATCGTCCACTCATGTTTTTGGAAGAGAAGCCAAAGCGAGATTGGAATTATCACGAAAAAAAATAGCTGAAACCTTAGGTGTAAGTTCTGCTGAAATCATTTTTACTTCATGCGGAACAGAAGCCAATAATCTGATAATCCGTTCTGTGGTTGATTATTTGGGCGTAGAACGAATTATAACATCTGTTTTAGAACACAAATGCGTCAAAGAAACATCCCGTGAAATGAATGAAAAACGGAATGTGGAATTATTGAAAGTAAAAACAGATAAATGGGGCGATATTGATTATGAAGATTTGGAAGAAAAATTAAAATCTTCAAACAAAAAAACTTTGGTAACACTTATGCATGCCAATAATGAAATCGGTAATTTGCTGGATGTTGAACGAGTACAAAAGTTGTGCAAAGAGAATAATGCTTTGTTTCATACCGATACAGTTCAGACTTTAGGACATTATCCGTTGAATTTTGGCGAGCTCAATATTGATTTTGCTTCATGTAGTGCACATAAATTCCATGGACCTAAAGGAATTGGATTTGCTTATATTAAAAAATCCACCGGATTTCATCCGCAAATTACCGGTGGCGGTCAAGAAAGAGGTTTACGTTCCGGTACTGAAAATGTTTATGGAATAGTCGGTTTGGCCAAATCATTTGAAATTGCCACCCGTGATTTGGAAGAACATCGGGAACACATTGAAGAGCTAAAAAAATATACCATTGAGCAATTGAAAAAACACATTCCCGGTGTAGAATTTAATGGACATTCTGCTGATTTAGACAAAAGTTTATATACCGTTCTTAATGCCCGATTGCCTTTTAAAGATACTTTGATTGGCTTTGAATTAGAATTAAAAGGAATTGCAGTTTCTCAAGGAAGTGCTTGTAGTTCAGGAGCATCAAGAGTGTCTGATGTAATTCAGGCTTTATTAACTCCGGAAGAAATAGAGAATATTACGCCTTTGAGAATTTCATTCAGTTGTTACAACACAAAAGAGGAAATTGATACGCTGGTAAGTGTACTGCATTCAATCGGTAAAAAATATTATGTAGAAAACGAATGAACGGAATTGACTTAACTATTCTTATTGTTTTATTTGTCGGTGCTTATTCGGGATTCAGAAGAGGATTCATTCAGGCATTTGCTGGATTTATTTCAATTGGAGCAGGAATTTGGGTTGGATTAAATTTTTCCGGATTATTAGAAAGTAGTGTAGCGCAATACGAATCCGTTCCACCTCATTTAGTTCGTTTGTTAGCTTTAATACTAACTATTTTATTGGTTTTTTTAGGAATTCGAATCATTGCAAAATTAATTCATACGGCGGTTCATACAGTCGGTTTAGGATTGATAAACCGATTAGGAGGATTAGTATTTAGTTTACTTTTGAGTGGATTGACCTTAGCTGCAATTTATTATTTTGTAAGTCCTTATTTAGCTTTGATATTGGATGAAGAAACTCTGAATTCAAGTTTAGGAATTCCTTATTTGGCAGAATTGTCCGAAATCCTAAAAATGAACGTATTGTAATTTAACGATAAAGTGTATATTTGAACCTAAAAAAATAAAATCATGAATTTTCAATTATCAGAAGAACATTTAATGATCCGCCAGGCAGCGAGAGATTTTGCTCAGAATGAATTATTGCCCGGTGTGATTGAAAGAGACGAAAAACAAATATTTCCTACCGAACAAATCAAAAAAATGGGTGAATTAGGATTTTTAGGCATGATGGTCAATCCTAAATACGGAGGTGGCGGAATGGATACCATTTCCTATGTCTTAGCAATGGAAGAAATCTCAAAAGTTGACGCTTCAGCATCTGTCGTTATGTCAGTAAATAACTCTTTGGTTTGCTGGGGATTGGAAAAATTTGGAACCGAAGAACAAAAACAAAAAAATTTGACCAAATTAGCAACCGGTGAAATCATTGG
>JAVFAE010000071.1:0-9061 GCA_034002605.1 Weeksellaceae bacterium
ATTAAAAAATGTAGGTTTAATCAAAGGAAGCATCGAAGGAAATACGATTTGTTATTGTATCGACGAAAAGGGAATTAAAAAATTGAATAACTATTTTTCAGACTTTCAATTTAAATTAAATAATCAAGAAGACAAAGGCTGTTAATAATATGAAAGTTAGAATGAAATTTTTAGACCGTTACTTAACGGTTTGGATATTTTTAGCAATGGCGATTGGTGTAGGGTTAGGTTATCTTTTCCCTACCATTTCAGACAGTATGGATAAGTTTTCCATTGGTACAACCAATATCCCATTAGCCATAGGGTTAATTTTAATGATGTATCCACCTTTGGCAAAAGTAAATTATACTTTGTTGCCAAAGATAATACAGGACAAAAAAGCGATTACTATTTCTCTAATCTTAAATTGGATAGTAGGTACAGTCTTAATGTTTGGTTTGGCAGTGTTATTTTTAAGAAACGAACCCGAATATATGACAGGACTTATTTTGATAGGTTTAGCAAGATGTATTGCAATGGTTATTGTTTGGAGTGATTTAGCTAAAGCAAATCGAGAATACACTGCCTTATTAGTAGCCTTAAATAGTGTTTTTCAAATTTTATCTTATAGCTTTTTTGTTTGGCTGTTCATCAAAGTTTTACCCAACTATTTAGGTTTTGGTAATTTTGACGTAAGCGTTTCAATGCGTGACGTAACAGAAAGTGTATTGATTTATTTAGGGATACCATTCACAGCAGGGGTTCTTGGTCGTTATTTCTTGATAAAAAAAAAGGAGAAACTTGGTATAATCACAAATTCATTCCTAAAATATCGCCTATTACTTTAATTGCACTTTTGGCAACTATCGTTTTAATGTTCAGTTTAAAAGGCAATCAAATTATTGAATTACCGTTGGATGTAATAAAAATTGCTATACCGCTTATTCTCTATTTTGTATTGATGTTTTTCATTAGCTTTTTTATCAACAAGGCGATGAAAATTCCTTACGATAAAAATGCTTCAATTGCCTTTACTGCAACAGGAAATAATTTTGAATTAGCCATTGCCGTAGCTATTGCAGTTTTTGGATTAAATTCTCCTCAAGCATTTACCGCTGTAATCGGTCCATTAGTTGAAGTACCAGTACTCATATTTTTAGTTAACGTAAGTTTAAAATTAAAACAAAGGTATTACTCAAAATGAAAAAGAAAATCTTAGTACTTTGCACAGGAAATAGTTGCCGAAGTCAAATAGCAGAAGGCTATTTACGCTATTTTGCAGGAGATAAAGCAGATATTTATAGTGCAGGAGTTGCAACTCACGGAGTAAATCCAAAAGCAATTACCACTATGAAAGAAGATGGGGTTGATATATCCAATCACACATCAAACAACATTGATGAATACAGGAATATAGAATTTGATTTTGTGATTACGGTTTGCGACAACGCTAAAGAAAATTGCCCATTCTTCCCAACAAAAGCTAAAAAATTTCATCATAATTTTCCAGACCCAGCCAAAGCAATAGGAACGGACGAAGAAATCAATGAACAATTCAGAAAAGTCCGAGAGAAAATAAAGAAGTACAGTAAGGATTTTGTAGATAAAAACTTGTAAATGAAAGGAGTATGCTGATAACAAGCGGTTTGAACGCAAGGCGGATGAAGTGCTTCGATTGATCATTTTCGGTAAGAAAAAAGTATTCTATTTGTATCAACTGATGGTAAAATTTACCCTGAATTAAGTTACCAAAACCTAATCTAATACAAACTATTCATTAAAATTAATCCTACTTAAATAAATTTTTCTCCTTTATTCAACTTCAAATCACTTACAAAAGTTTTAATCAATTGGTCTTTATTCATGGAACAAATAAGGAGTGCATTTTCGGTATCGACTACGATATAATCATTTAATCCTTCTACAATTATAGCTTTGTTTTGAGTGGTATGAATTAATGTATCGGACGTATTGTAACTAAGAATCCATTTTCCGGTTTTTACATTATTTCCTTCTTCTTTTTTTGAATTTTCAAACAACGATTTCCAAGTTCCTAAATCTGACCAACCAAAAGATGAAGGTATAACGTACACATTTTCAGCTTTTTCCAAAATCCCATGATCAATGGATATCATTTGTAAGGTAGCGTATATTTTTTGAATTTCCCTTTTTCCTTTATCAGAATCCAATGGAGTTTTTATTTTTTCAAATGCATCATACATCTCCGGTAAATACATTTTAAAAGCATTCAAAACCGTAGCGGCTTTCCAAATGAAAACTCCTGAATTCCAAAGAAAATCTCCGGATTTGCAAAATAATTCAGCCAATTCAAGTCCCGGTTTTTCCGTAAAAGTTTTTACCTTTTTACAATCTGAATTTTTATCCGATAAATACTGAATGTATCCATAACCGGTATCCGGACGTGTAGGACGAATTCCCAAAGTAACCAGAACATCTTTTTTTCCGGCCTCTTCCAAAGCAAAATTTAATTTATCAATGAAAATGGTTTCTTCCAAAATGACATGATCCGAAGGAGCTACAACAAGTACGGCCTCCGGATTTTTTTCATAAATCAATTTTGCTCCGTACAAATTACTTACTGCCGTATTTTTCCCAAGAGGTTCCAAAATCAATTGTTCTTTTGAAATTTCCGGTAATTGCTCTAAGCATAAATCCTTGTATTCCTGTAAAGTTACTATATAAATCTGTTCTAAAGGAATTGTTTTTTTAAGCCGGTCAAATGTGTTTTGCAAAAAAGTCCTTCCGGTTCCTAATATATCATGAAATTGTTTGGGATGTTCTGTTGTACTGAGTGGCCAGAATCGTGAGCCTACTCCTCCTGCCATAATGATTCCAAAGTGATTTTTATTCATATTCAATAATTTTTTCAACAACCGCCTGCCCCCTTACTAAATACATTTTTTGAGTACGGATGTCTTTACAAAGATAACGTGTTTTTCTTTTCCTGCCCTTTTCAAAAATTTTATTTCCCAATATAAAATGTTGTCCTTCATTTAAATTTTCAACTAAATAATCCCAATGTTTTTCTTCTAAAAAAAGTAATTGATGTAAATTTTTATCAGCTGTTACACTGGCTTTGGGATTTAATGCGTGTTTATAAATAAATGCCTGCAATTCTTTAGGATAAATCATTATGGATTCCATCAGCAAAACTCCAAATTGTAATTTCCATTCATCACCATGCGGACTAACTTTATTTTTAAATTTATTATAAACCAGCAAATGTGCAATTTCATGAGTCAAAACAAAAAAGAAAGCTTCCGGTTTTAAATAAGCATCAATCGTAATCTGATGTCGGTTTAAATCCTTTAAAAAACGATAATCCCCTAATTTTGTTTTTCGGGAAGGAAGAATTTTTATTTGAATCGGATTCTTGTCAATCCAGCTATTAATAAAGGGAAGCGCATCCTTGGGCAAGTATTTTTCTAAAGCAGATAAATTCATTTTTGAAAGGTAAAAAATTGGTTTGACAAAAAAAACTCTATTTTTGCACAGTATGTTAAAACTATTAGGAATTGTAGGAGCATATTTCATGTTTCTTGGCAAAGTCTTCAACCGGCCACAAGGGAATAAAGTCTTCCGGAAACTCATTATGCGTGATATTTATGACTTAGGAATGAGCTCCGTTGGTTTGGTTGCTTTTATCTCACTTTTTATGGGAGCGGTAACTGCACTTCAAATGGCGCAAAACTTTCAAACTGCTGATATTCCGGTTCCGAATTATTATATTTCCCATGCAACCAAAGTTGTTTTAATATTGGAATTCTCTCCTACAATCATTTCCTTGATTTTAGCCGGAAAAGTAGGTTCTTATATTGCTTCAAGCATTGGAACTATGCGAGTTACTGAACAAATTGATGCTTTAGACGTAATGGGAATTAATTCTCCTTCTTTTTTGGTTATGCCCAAAATTATTGCTTCAGTTCTTTTTAATCCAATTTTAATTATGATTAGTATAGGAATGGGGATTTGGGGTGGTTATTTAATTGGTGAAGCAACTGATTTGTGGACACAATCTGATTATATCATTGGACTTCAAATGCCGATTGCTCCCCGTTTGTTCATTTATACTTTTATAAAAACAATATTTTTTGCTTTTGTAATCGCTACAGTTCCTGCTTATTATGGTTATTATGTAGAAGGAGGTTCTTTAGAAGTCGGGCGTTCCAGTACATCTGCTGTAGTTTGGACTTCTGTTATCTTAATTTTCTTAAATTTAATATTAACCCAAACCATTTTAGGCTAATGATTGAGATTAAAAACTTAAAAAAAGAATTTAATGGTGTTGAGGTTTTAAAAGGAATTTCCACTGTTTTTGAACCCGGAAAAACCAATTTAATCATTGGACAGTCGGGTTCAGGAAAAACAGTTTTCTTAAAAAACATGATTGGTTTAATTACACCTACTTCAGGCGAAATTCTATTTGATAATAAAGATGTCATTCATCTTTCTTTCAAAGAAAGGCAAAAGCTTCGGGGTGAAATCGGAACTGTATTTCAAGGCAGTGCTTTATTTGATTCCATGACTGTTTTGGAAAATGTTCGGTTTCCATTAGAAATGTTTTCCAATTTATCAACCAAAGAAATGAACAACCGTGCCGGACAAGTTTTGGAAAGGGTCAATTTAAACCCGGAATCTTTTAAGAAGTTTCCTTCAGAAATTTCAGGAGGTATGCAAAAACGAGTTGCCATAGCACGAGCTTTAGTCAACAAACCTAAATATCTTTTTTGTGACGAACCCAATTCCGGGTTGGATCCACAAACCTCAATGGTCATCGACAAGCTTTTACATGAACTAACTGTTGAATACAACACTACAACCATTATTAATACGCATGATATGAACTCTGTGATGGAAATTGGTGAGAATATCGTCTTTTTAAAAAACGGAATAAAAGAATGGCAAGGTGACAAAACAGAAATTCTTACCGCAGACAATGAAGCTGTAATTGATTTTGTTTATTCTTCAAAATTGTTCACTAAATTGCGAGAGATTTTATTAAAGGAAAAAAATAATTAAATTAAATACAAAAAATCATGAAAAAACTATTTTTATTAGGATTCACCCTTTTTTCAATGAGTGCTTTTGCTCAAAATCTTAATTTTGGTGTGAAAGCAGGTTTAGTTTATAGTGTTCCGGGCAAATTAAGCTCAAGCATTACTGAAATTAAAGACATGAAAGGAAAAGGAGCAGCAGGATTTCAAGCCGGAGCAATGCTTCGACTAAAAGCTGCCGGATTCTATGTTCAACCGGAATTGCTTTATACTTCGTTAAAAAGTGAATATGAAGAAGATGGAATGAAAACTGAATTAAAGAAAAACCGAATTGATGTACCAATTAATGTTGGGAAAACTTTTGCCTTAGGATTGGTTCAGATTCAAACCGGACCGGTTTTTTCTTTGAATTTTAAAGAAAAATTCTCTGTTGAAGATATAAACATTGATGCTGATAAAACTGACAACATCAACTTAGGATGGCAAATCGGAACCGGAATAAACCTTAAAAGTCTAAACATTGACCTTCGGTATGAATTTGGTTTGAGTAAAACAACTTCAAAATTCATTGAAAGTACAACCAATACCAGTTTTGAAACTAAAAACAAATCCAATTCTTTGAATTTATCTGTTGGTTATTTCTTTTAATTCCAAAACACACAATAAAAAAAGGGTTCTGACTATATATCAAAACCCTTTTTTTTATATTAACTTTTATTTTTAAATCTTTTCCACTTGCATAAAAGAAAGTTCTAAAGGATTTTTACGTCCAAAAATAAGATCCATCACTTCTAATTTTCTTTTATCTTCCAGAATTTTTTCAACTGTTCCATTGAATCCATTGAAAGGTCCGTCAATGATTTTAACGGTTTCACCTTCCACATAAGGAATTGCCATCGCTGTGTCATCTGATTCAGCTAATTCGTCCACTCTACCCAGCATTTTATTCACTTCCGAAGGACGCATTGGAACCGGATCACCTCCTTTGGTTGCACTCAGGAAACTGATTACACCGGGAATTCCTTTAATTATGTGTGGAATCTCACCTGTAAGCACAGCTTCAATCATCACATAACCCGGGTAATGTACTTTTTCTTTCTGAACTCTTTTTCCGTTCTTTATTTGAATTACTTTTTCCATAGGAACAACAATTTGACCTATGAAATCTTGTAATTTATGGTACTCAATCTCACTTTCAATATAGGTCTTGATTTTTAATTCCTGACCGCTTACCGTTTTTAGTACGTACCATTTTTTATCACTCATAACTTTTTTTCTTATTCAATTAAAAAGTACTTATCTAAGCAATTCAAATAAATTTTTGATAATTACATTTCCAAATAAAGAATCTACCGCATAAAGAAAGACGGCTAATATTGCAGTTGAAATTGCCACAATGATTGTATCTTGCTGTAAACTCGCCCAATTAGGCCAAGTTACATGGTCTTTAAACTCAATGTAGGAATCTTTTATGTATTCTTTTACTTTCATACCATTTTGTTATCTGCACGGGCACAAGGATTCGAACCCTGACCAGCGGTTTTGGAGACCGCGATACTAACCATTATACTATGCCCGTCTTTAAAAGAAGGTGTTTCCCGAATTCGCAAACCGAAAACACCTTTCTTTTTATTACTATATTATGTTTAGATCTTAACCAAGAATTTCTGTTACCTGGCCGGCTCCTACGGTTCTACCTCCTTCACGGATAGCGAAACGAAGACCTTCATTCAATGCAATCGGTTGAATTAACTCAACAGTAATAGTTAAGTTATCACCCGGCAATACCATTTCTACACCTTCCGGTAACTGGATTTCTCCGGTTACGTCAGTTGTACGTACGTAAAACTGAGGACGGTATCTGTTATGGAAAGGAGTGTGACGACCACCTTCTTCTTTTGTTAAGATATACACCTCTGCTTTGAATTTTTTGAATGGTTTAACTGATCCTTGTTTAGCGATTACCATCCCACGACGAATGTCGGTTTTCTCGATACCTCTTAACAATAAACCTACGTTATCTCCAGCTTCACCTCTGTCCAAAATTTTACGGAACATCTCAACTCCGGTTACAGTTGAAGTTAATTTTTCTTCTCCCATACCTACGATATCAACCGGTTCACCTGAGTTAATAACTCCTGCTTCAATACGACCGGTAGCAACAGTTCCACGACCTGTGATAGAGAATACGTCTTCAACAGGCATTAAGAATGGTTTGTCTTGTTCACGAACTGGTTGTTCGATCCACTCGTCAACAGCATTCATCAAGTTCAAAACGCTATCTACCCATTTTTGTTCGCCATTTAATGCACCTAAAGCAGAACCCGTAATTACAGGAGAGTTGTCACCATCGTATTCGTAAGAAGACAATAAGTCACGAACTTCCATTTCTACTAATTCTAATAACTCAGCATCGTCAACCATATCTACTTTGTTCAAGAAAACAACGATACGAGGAACGTTTACTTGACGACATAATAAGATGTGTTCACGAGTTTGAGGCATTGGACCATCGGTCGCAGCACAAACTAAAATAGCGCCATCCATTTGAGCGGCACCGGTAACCATGTTTTTAACGTAATCCGCGTGACCCGGACAGTCAACGTGCGCATAATGACGGTTTGCAGTTTCATACTCCACGTGAGAAGTGTTGATGGTAATCCCTCTTTCTCTCTCTTCCGGAGCGTTATCAATTTGATCGTAAGCTTTTGCTTCTGAGTACCCAGCATCAGCCAATACTTTGGTAATAGCTGCAGTCAAAGTGGTCTTACCGTGGTCAACGTGACCAATAGTACCAATATTTAAATGCGGCTTATTACGATTAAAAGTTTCCTTTGCCATTTTAAATAATTTCTATGTTATACTTAATTCTATTTATTTAATTTCAACACAAAAAGTGGTGAGCTTTTGCCCAACACTGCCTTAAATCTTTCTTCATTTGGTCTCCCAACAACATTAGACCTAAGAGTCTTTTTAGAGCCAATGACGGGATTTGAACCCGTGACCTCGTCCTTACCAAGGAAGCGCTCTACCCCTGAGCTACATCGGCTAAACTTTGAGCGGGAAACGGGACTCGAACCCGCAACATTCAGCTTGGAAGGCTGATGCTCTACCAATTGAGCTATTCCCGCTTAAATTTATTCATCAAACTTCAAAAGTTTGCACTTCGTGGGGAGAGCAGGATTCGAACCTGCGAAGACATAGTCAGCAGATTTACAGTCTGCCCTCGTTGGCCGCTTGAGTATCTCCCCGATCCTTTTTATAATATTCAGATAAAATGAGCCGGCAGAGGGATTCGAACCCACGACCCCGAGATTACAAATCACGTGCTCTGGCCAACTGAGCTATGCCGGCATTATCCTACTTAGATGTAAAAGAACAGTCCGTTTTTTATTAACGGACTGCAAATGTACGAAGTTTGGTGAATTTTCCAAATTTTTGGAAAATTATTTTTTACATCTTATCGATCGGTTATTTTCTCCTTTTTACGAATGATTAATTTTTTAAGGGTATCCGTCGCTAAATCAATGCATTCCTCAAAGGATTGCCCAGATTTTTTGACCACAATATCATCGCCCGGAACCTCTAAGCGTATATCAGCGAATTTGTTCTCTTTTTCTGAGATGTTTTCGACCCGAAGAAATACCTGAGCGGCAATAATCTTATCATAATATTGATCTAATTTACTTAATTTTTTTTCAACATATTCTTCCAATCCTGGTTTTGTGTTGAAATTCACAGTTTGAAATTTAATAATCATAATGGGTTAATTTTTGTTACTCCTTGGATGAGTTTGGTTAAACACTTTTTTCAATTCGCTTATACTACTGTGTGTGTAAACCTGAGTGGCTGACAAACTTGAATGCCCTAAAAGTTCTTTAACCGCATTCAACTCTGCTCCACGGTTTAACAAGTGTGTAGCAAAACTATGCCTCAATATATGAGGGCTTTTTTTATGCTTCGTACTTACTTGACTAAGGTATGAATTAACTAAATTATAAACAAGTTTATCGTAAAAAGGTTTTCCTTTTTCTGTTAAAAATAATTCTTCTCTTTCTGTATCAAAT
>JAVFAE010000072.1:0-9055 GCA_034002605.1 Weeksellaceae bacterium
TTTTGCTCCCATTTTTTGGTGAATAACTGCTGATTTAGACGAAAAGCCTACGGCGATATAATAATCCTTTTTTAAATAATAATTTGCCAATTCCTTTCCTATCCCTTCTCCCCTGTTTTCTTCCAATACGAAATAGTCCTGCCCCCAAAAAGCCGGAATTTCTTTTCCGTTCAAAGAAAGTGGTGCGGGCATCGTCAGCATTTGAGCTACATATTTTTCGTTTTTTTCAGCACCGTACAAATAATCATAATTCATACCGGCAAACGGGTTTTCGACAAAACGGAATTTGTCATAGAAATGATGCGGTTTCCGAATGGAAAAACAATGGTCGTTGAAGTTAGAAATAGTTTCTAAATCATATTTTTTTTGCTCAGAAAATCGAAAGAATTGGGTCATAATTTAGATGATATAAATCGTTTTAATTTATCTATAAACCGATTTTGATTTTGAAAAATTATTCTTGCTAAATCTAAATCTTCTGTTAATTTATTCCCATATAGTTTTGTGATTTTTCTTCTTTGACAAGTATCATACAGAACTTTATTCCAGTTTTTATAAATCCGGTCTTTTTTAGTTTTATCTTGTGATATCCCTTTTGGATGTTGCCGATAAAGGTATAAAGGTTGTTTTATGTAATGAAAATTTCCTTTTTCATATAGTTTTAAATAAAGGTCAAAATCTACTGAAGAACTTAAGTTTTCATTGATTCCTTCTGTCTGTAAATAGGCTTCCTTTCTAAAAGTAAAAAAATGAGAAACTTCATTATTAATGTTAAAAAACATTGGATCTCCATTTTTTATTGTTCTTGTTCTTGGGTATAAATTTTGTGGGTTTAAATTGTTATCACATAACCTAATTTGTGAATAAGTTGCTATAATGTTTTGTGATTTAAAATGTTTAATACTTTCTTCTATAGCATTTTCATAAATTGCATCATCAGGATCTAATCGAGCAATTAATTTTCCAGTAGCAAGCATAATGCCTTTATGTAAAGTATAGGCATATCCCTTATTTACATCATTTGTATAAAATTTAAACTTTGGATTGTCTCCAATTAATTGCTGGATGATTTCACGAGAATTGTCGGTGGAGCAATCATCAATAATGATTACTTCAAAATTATTATATGTTTGTCTTTGAATACTTTCAAAACATTTTCTAAAAAAATCTCCATTATTATAATTACACACGATTAAAGAAAATGTTTCCATAATTATTCAGCTATTTCTTGGATTTTAAATTGATTAAGACGCAAAAATAATTATAATTTCACTGTTGCCGATATTTATTGAGTTATTTTTAATAATTGATACCTTATATTTGTATGCTAAAAACACTATAATAAAACAGTATTAAAAAGACCATATCAATTCTAATTCTGTGTTTCTCTAAATACTAAAAAGTTTACTAAATGAAAAAATTATTGCAAATCCCAATTACTTCTAATAGAATTTTTGGGTTAGACATAGTTAGAGCTGCTGCAATTTTATTTGTAATTTTAACACATTCAGGAAACTTTATCCCTAGAAATTGGATGTTTTGGTATAAATCACTGATTTATGATGGAGTTGGGGTTTTTTTTGTTCTTAGTGGCTTTTTAATTGGTGGAATTTTAATCAAGCAAATCGAAACTTACAAATTTAATTTTAAATCCTTACTTTATTTTTGGTCAAAACGATGGTCAAGGACACTTCCCAATTATTTTTTATTTTTAATTATTTTATTGATTTTAGAGTCATTTATAAATGACAATTTTCAAATTCGACAACATCTTTCATATTTTATATTTAGTCAAAATCTAACAAGTTCTCCTCCGAGTTTTTTCTTACACTCTTGGAGCTTAAGTGTAGAAGAATGGTTTTATTTAGTTACTCCTTTTCTTCTTTTTATTTTTATGTCTATTTTTAAATTTAAGTTTAAATATGTATTTCTAATTACCATCTTTGGAATTATTGTTTTTGTTACTATTTTTCGATTATATGAAATTCGAAATATATCCAATTGGAATGAATTTAAAAATATAACCTATGGGGTTATATATCGATTTGATTCTTTGATGTATGGAATGCTTGGTGCTCATATTGCTTATTACTTTCCAAAATTTTGGAATCACTACAAAAAACAGTTTTTATATGTGTTCTTTTTCTTATTTATCATGAATTATATTGTAAGAGATTATATAGATAGTAGTAATTACTTTGCAAAAACGATGTTGTTTTCATTGACCTCATTGACTGTTTTATGTTCTTTCCCTTATTTAAGTAATTTGAAGACAAGTAAATCTAAATTAGTAAAACCTATTACTTATATCAGTCTTGTATCTTATTCTTTATATTTAGTAAATTCAGTTATAGTAGAAAGAGTGGAAAAATTAATTAATTGGGAATTTATTATTAACTTTTTTTATAATCAATTCTCCATAGCTCTTCCTTGGACCTTTGCCTTACTTTTTAATTACGTCACATCGTGGTTTTTATCTTTTTTTATAGCCACATTGGTTTATAAGTATTTTGAGATTCCTTCTACTGGATATTTACGAAAAAAAATAAAGATTTCTTTAGATAAAAAATAAATTACTATTATTTTTTACTCTCCCTTTTTTATAATTTTAGCCGGAGAACCTATGACAGTACAATTATTCGGTAAATTCTTTGTAACGATACTTCCTGCACCAACAATTACATTGTCTCCAATTTTTAAATCTGGAAAAATAATAGCCCCCGTAGCAATGTGAGTTTTATTTCCAATCTTTGCTTTTCCTAAAACATTTACATTAGGAGAAATTTCAACAAATTCACCTATTTCTACATCATGCGTAATTACAGAATTATAATAAATCATTGTTCCTTTTCCTATTTTTACATCATTAGAAATTTTCACACCTCCTAAAATATTACAACCATCACCAATAGAAACTCCATAATCTCCTATTTCTGAAAATTTACTGATAACCGATGTGAGTTTTCCATTAACTTTAGAAAACTTTTCAAAAAGTTTATATCGTAAAAAAGGATTCCCAATACCAATCGTAAATCTATTATCCACTGTTTTGAAATACTCTTCTACTTCATCTATTGATTTTAATACAGGAAATTTATTATACAGCTTTTGAGGTGCATCTATATTGACATCATCATAAAAACAAAGATTATCCAATTCATTATTTTGATGTACTATTTCTAAAATTTCTTTAGCAAACCCTCCTGCACCTATTACTAACATACTCTACTCTTTAGTGTTTTTTTATTCTTTATAGGACTTAGAAATTAATTGACAAATCAACTTAACTTCTTTTAAACTCAAATCATAGTAAAAAGGTAAACAAAGCACTCGTTTAGCTATATCCTCTGTTATCGGCATAGTTGATTTTTTCAAATAAGGCAATGCTTGAGCTAAACTCGGATAAAAATAACGCCGGGTTTGAATCTCATTTTCTGATAAAATCTGAACTATTTTTATTAAAATTTCTTCATTTGAAAATAAAACCGGGAAATAAGCATAATTACGAGAAGCCCCTTCGTTCCATACCGGAAATTGCAAATCAAATTTACTTAATGCTTTAAAATAAGTATCAGCCAATAATTTTCGTTTTTCATGAATTTGTTCAACATACTTTAAGTTAGCTAAACCCATAGCAGCATGAAATTCAGAATTTTTTCCATTGATGCCCAATTCAGCAAAAGAATCAAACCCTGAAATTCCAAAATTCCGAATGTACTTTAGCTTTTCAGCTAATTTTTCATTTCGACAAATCACTAAACCACCCTCTGTCGAATGATATAACTTAGTGGCATGTAAACTACATGTTGAAATATCGCCATATTCAAAAATAGACTTTCCGTTCATTTCTACACCAAAAGCGTGCGCACCGTCATAAATTACTTTTAGATTATATTTTTTAGCAATTTTTTCAATTTTCACAACATCACAGGGATTTCCATAAACATGAGTAGCTAAAATAGCAGTAGTGTTAGATGTAATGGCTGCTTCAATTTTATCAGCATCAATATTTAATGAATCTTTATCAATATCCACAAAAACAGGTGTACAGCTTTCCCAAACAATACTGGAAGTTGTAGCAACAAAGGAAAAAGGTGTAGTAATGATTTCACCTTTTAACTCTAATGCCTTAATTGCCATTTGTAAAGCAACAGTTCCATTGGTTACAAAAAGTAAGTTTGAAACTTTCAAATAACGTGTTAATTCCTCTTCTAATTCCGTAGAAAACGGTCCCATATTTGTCAACCAATTTCGTTGCCAAATAGTATCTAAATATCCTTCAAACTCTTTTTTAGGTGGAAGAAAGGGCTGAGTAACAGGTATCATTTAAGTTGATTTAATGGCAAATATCGGAATTCTGTAAGCTATAATCAAAATATTAATTTATTTCTTAGTTTTGTGCAGTTAAAAACCATCCCATGCCCCCTTTAGTTACTATTTCCATTCCACTCTATAAATGTGAAAAGTTCTTAGAAAAATGTTTGATTTCTGTTAAAAACCAAACTTATCAAAACATTGAAATTACACTTATCAATGACCAAACTCCCGACAATTCAGTTCAAATCGCAGAAGAATTTATCAAAAAACACAATTTAAAAGATTGGAAAATTTTTCATTTGGAACAAAATTCCGGACTTTCTGTAGTTAGGAATAAAGGAATCAACACGGCAAAAGGTAAATATTTGTATTTTTTAGATTCAGATGATGAAATTACTTCTGACTGTATTGAAAAACTAGTGGTTGTAGCAGAAAAAGAGAATGCTCAAATGTCTATTTCTCAAATTGAATGTGAAAAAGCAATCGATGGAAAAAAATCTTTTTGCTTAGGGCAATTAAAAAAAACTAAACCTTTATTTGGAAATGAAAATATTTTTAAAGCTTTCTCCAATGGTGAAATTCCAAGCTCTGCCGTAAATAAATTATTTTTAATAGATTTCTTTAGAGAAAATAAAATTTATTTCGTCCCTAGTCTTTTTGCACAAGATGAGCTTTGGACTTTTCATAGTTGTTTGAAATTAGAAAGTGTAGCTTTTCAAACAAATGTAACCTATACCTATTATTTACACAATGAATCCGTTATTCACAATAGAAAGAAAATTCACTTCGACAATTGGTTTACCATCGGACAACACATTGATAAATCCTTAAAAGAAGAAAAAAATCCGGAGAGAAAACGATTGATTTTGAATTATCTAATAAAATTCAAAAATACGACCTTAATCATGAATTGGAAAGCACAAAAAAATGATGATTTGTGGAAAGAATCTTATAAAAATTATCAAAGCTTAAGTTCATTGCGCTTTATAGACTATTTTTCATCAAACTACTCAAAAAAATTAAAAAAAATAGACTTTCTGATGAGTTTACCTCCAAATTTAGGAATGAGAATTTTTAAGAAAAGATGGTACAATTGAATCTGTTTATTTTTCTATAAACTCTTCTTTACTTCACTCCTATTTCATCGACAAACAGCCAGGCAGCATGACCTGCACCCGGATTTCCATCCGGAATGATGCCTGCATTGTATATTTCAACTTTCAGATATCGGGCTGATTGAGTCGGAACAAAATTAATCACCACCCGACCGTTCATTTCTTCAACCTTCTGTTTGCTGATTTCACCGATTTCTTTAAAATTAATACCATCATTAGAAATTAGAATTTTCGCACCGCCCGCCAGATGAATCCAACTGCCTTTGTTATTGAGCGAGTTGAAATAAAGTTTTGAGAAATCTGTCTTTTTACCCAGATCGATGGTTGCAATCACATCTGTACCGCTGAATCCGAGCCAGGTTTTGCCCAGCACTTTCGGATCACCTTCAATACCGTCCACCAGAGTCAATTCGCCTCCAAATGAATAATTTGGCGAAGGTTGATTGACCAGCTCAACTGTTTTTCCGGTCGATTTGCTCACATTCAGTCTTTGATGAGTAATCGCGCTTTTCAATTCTCCGTTTTCAAAATATGCAGCCCGAATCATCATCGGTTCATTTACTTGAATTGGCTCGGTATAAACATTTGAATTCCAATTGGGGTCGCTGCCATCGATGGTATAACGGATATTGTGCACATCTTTTGACATATAGAGTTCATACGCAATCCCGTTTCCACTGCGAATGACTTTTCCGCTCGGATTAAAAATGCTTTTTGAATAATTCACACCCATTTCATCCAGATATTTGAAATGATCAACCGCCTTTTTTTCAAAAGCCAAATAGTTTTTTGAGTCATTCGTTCCCCAACCGACTTCTGCAAGCGCCATCAGACGCGGAAACAGCATATATTCCACCTGCTTGAAGTCGAGTATGTATTCCGCCCAAAGATTTGCCTGAACGCCCAAAATATATTTTCCTTCCTCGGCATTCAATTCTTCCGGAATCGGATGATAAGAATAAATTTTATCCAAAGGTGTATATCCGCCAAAAGCAAGCGGTTCATTCTGGGGATCTCCCTGATAATGGTCAAAATAACAATATGCACCCGGCGTCATCACCGCATAATGTCCGGTTTTTGCAGCTTCGATTCCTCCCTCCTCGCCTGTCCAGCTCATCACGGCAGCATTGGGCGCCAGACCGCCTTCCAGAATTTCATTCCAGCCGATGATTTTTCTGCCTTTGCTGTTGACATATTTTTCGATTCTTTTGATAAAATAACTCTGCAAACCTTCTTCATCACCCAGATTTTCGGTTTTGATCAATTCCTGACAATGCGCACATTCCTTCCATCTGACTTTCGGACATTCGTCTCCGCCAATATGGATGTATTCTGACGGAAAAAGCGCAATAACCTCATCCAATACATTTTCAAGAAATTCAAAAGTTTCCTCTTTCGGACAAAACACATCGTCAAAAACACCCCATTTTGTTGCCGCTTCAAAAGGTCCGGGTGTACACGCAAGTTCGGGATAAGCAGAAAGTGCTGCCAGCGCATGACCCGGCATTTCGATTTCGGGAACAATGGTGATATGCAGTTTTTTTGCGTATTCAACCACTTCTTTGATTTCTTCCTGCGTATAAAATCCGCCATAAGGCACACCGTCAAAACGATTGTCGCCATAAGGCCCGATCATCGATTCCTTTCTTTTTGAACCGATTTCGGTCAGTTTCGGATATTTTTTGATCTCGATTCGCCAGCCTTGATCATCGGTCAGATGCCAGTGAAAAGTATTGATTTTGTACATCGCCAGATAATCCAGATATCTTTTGACTTCTTCTTTATTGAAAAAATGACGCACCACATCCAGATGCATTCCACGCCATTTGAACTGAGGTTCATCCACAATAAACATTGCCGGAATCTTTCTGTCATGCTGATGTTCTTCAAATAATTGTGCAAGCGTTTGAAGCGCACGGAAATAACCGGTTTTTGAAATAAACATCAAATTAATTTTTTCCGGACTAATTTCTATGGTGTACCATTCAGACTGATTGTCAATCGTATCTATTTGGATCTCATTAATATGTGCTTTTTTATCGGAAATTTCAATATTAAATTTCCCTCTCAGTCTGTTGATCAGATAATTGCTTTCCTGCTGCGGAAGTGATTTTGAAATCAGTAAAGTTTCGGGAATTACAAACTCGCCCTGTTTCAGTTCCAGTTTTTTGGGTTGTGGAATCAGTTGGTTTTGGGCAATTAAAAACTGAATTAACAGCACAAAAATCAGGCTTAAAAAATATTTTACTTTATGAATTGTCAAATTGTATATCATTTTATTTCATGAATTTTAGTGGAATATATTATTTCATCATCTTTATTTCTTTCTGGTAAACTTTCAATTGGGCTTTAATTGTATCATTAAAATCTTGTGCGGTTAAATCTGTATTTCTATAGTTAAATTCCTGTTGTTTAATGTATTCCACATTCTCAGGCTTTACAAAATCAGCAATTGGAGTTACTGTTGTATAGTCATTTATTGGTTTTAAAAAGATATAACCATCACAAAAATCTTTAAGTGTAAAATTTGGATAACCATATTGATAAACAGAGGTTTTTCCTTTTAAATCACCCAACGAAGTTCCTCTGGTATCCATACCAAAAGGGTAATATTCTTGATATTCCGGTAATGAAAATAGGGAATCCAAAACTCCATCTACCGGCAATATTTGCATCTTATAACCATTTTTATCGTACCAAGGACCATGAATAAAAATAGTCATCGTTTTATCACCTAATTTATTTTTAATCAAATTTCCCATTCTTTCTTTTTCATAACTTCCTCCAAAAATCTTTTTTTCAATATCATACCTCGGTTGATAATATTCTGTAAAAGCGTGATGAATACCGGAATAAATCAACGCTTTTTCATTCTTATCCAGAATTTCTTTTTGAATGACAAAAGCTGAAAAACCTTCACTTTCCTCAAAATCATAACTTGATTTAAATACTTTTCTCATTACCTCAGGATTATCAAAATCTTCTTCCGATTGTACATAACTGAAATCTATATCTTCTTCAATTCCGAATATTCTGAATTTTGGTGCATTTTTAGGTAATTTTTGATTGAGTTCCCAAACGGTTTTGTAAATATCTAAATATTCTTGATACCCCCAATGCCAAAGAGAATTAAATGAAATGTCTCTCACAAGTTCTTCGTTATAAATACTGTCAGTCAGGAGTTTATTCATTTTTTCAGTATCAGAATAGCGAATAAATTCTGTACCCAAATTATAAATCCCATTTTCATATAATTCAGGAATGAGATTTTTAATCAATTCCACTTGTTCTTTTATGTAATGATTTTCACCGATAAAAATAACCTGGTGATTTTTAAATTTCTCAATGACATAATGCTCCGGACTTTGGCTGTTTTCTTTTATTGACTTCAATAAATCCGTTTCGTTTTTGTGGTATCTACTACAAGAAAATAGAATTAAAATTATACTAGTAAATGAGATTATTTTCTTCATAATCGTATAATTTCTGCTATTATTTTAATTCTTTATTACTAAAAACTGAAATCCAAAAAGTCCTGAAAAAATAAGTAAAACAGTGATTTTAACTTAAAATTCAACTTTTACATTTTGTCTTTCTGATTCTGTAATTTCAAAAGATCGGAA
>JAVFAE010000073.1:0-9017 GCA_034002605.1 Weeksellaceae bacterium
AATGGAAGGGAATTCGATTGTTTAAAATTTAGAACCATGCGTCCCGATAAATCCAATGACATAAAGCCCACAGAGCGAGATGATCCGCGAGTTACTAAATTAGGCAAAATCCTTCGTAAAACCAGCTTAGACGAATTACCACAATTCTTCAACGTTTTAAAAGGTGATATGTCCATCGTTGGGCCACGACCGCACATGGTGTCTGAGAATGAAACTTATTCCGAAATTATTAAACGTTATTCGCTTCGGCATTATGTAAAACCCGGAATCACCGGTTTGGCACAAGTTCGAGGCTACAGAGGTGCTGTTGATTCCGATAAAGACATGGAAATGCGGATTCGAACCGATATTTATTATGTCCGAAATTGGTCATTTTTACTGGATATATACATCATTTATAAAACAGTCAGACTGATGATTGTAGGCGACGAAAATGCGATTTGATAAATTAATGTTTAATTTGTCGTGCAATAATGATGTTATTCAAACACAGACTATAAGCAAAGCTCATAAAAATCAGCCAGGAAATAAGAAAGGAAGTAAATTTTTCTACTCCGAATTGTAGGAATTCATTGTTTGAAAATATTTGCATCACCAAAACAACAAAAGCGTAACAGACGGTAATGACAATAAAACTGATGCGTAAGTAAGTCAATCGAAAAAGAAAGGAATAAAAATAAAACAATAAAAGAGCGGCCAAATAACCTCCGAAAGTAACCAAAGCAATTCCTTTGAAGTTAAAATTGTTTTCTCCGATGTATATTTCGGGCATAAACTCGTCCAAAAGATAAAGTGAGATTCCCAATCCGGCAAAGACTGTATAGCTTTGAAGAATAGAAATAAAAATACCTAATGCCTTGTATTTCACTTTGAATTTATCGTGATTGGGTAAACTTACAGCTAAAGAAAGAATCATCGGTAAAAAAACCAATGCTTTTCCGGTTGAGGGAAGGATAATTACTGCAATAATTACTAAAAGCGGACTGAGTAAGGTTTTGAACATCTTCTAAAAGTTAAATTTTCTACAAATTACGAAGTAAAATGGAAATACTCACATCTTCTTTTACCTTAATGGCTCCTCCTAATTTTTGGGGCGGTTTCAGGTCAAAATCACTGAATTTCAGGTCAACTCCTCCTTTTAAACCTCCTTTTTCAGGATTTAGTTTTAAGTTGGAATAGGTTTTCTTTTTTCCGGCGAGATTCAGTTCTAAATTATACTGAAATGTGTTTCCGGTTTTTTTAACATCAGACAAAGTAATATATACCCAAGGATATTCTTTTTCTTTTAAAGTTTTTCTGAAATCACGGGTCAGTAAAAAATTACCACATCCAAATTCTTTGACCGGAAGTTTGTAGGATAAACCCTTCTTCTGATTCAAAAAAAGCGTGTCTTTAGTCGATAAATTATAATCACAGTCAAAATTCCCGATTGAAGTTGAACCCTTTACACTAAATGTTTTGGTGTTGATGAGTACAAATTCGTTTATATTCGGTGTAAAACCGGAAAATAAAAGAGATACAAGGATTAAATAACTAAAGACACGCATGAAAAAATTATTCTTAAAAAGCGATTACAGCTTCTGCAACGAATCCGCTGAATTTACCATCATGTAAGATACTGTTTTCATTGTATCCGTCATATTTTTGGTTAACATATTCTAATTTAACAACTACATTTTTTGTCATAAAGTAACCGGCACCTAAGTTGAATCGGGTTACATCAATGTCGTCTCCGTTTGCCATTTCTCCGTTAACATTATTGAATCGACCTGCAACATAGAAATTTTCATCCGCTCCAAAACGATAAACCAATTCTGCTCCTGTTTGTAAGAAACTTCTTTTGTCAGTTTCTGCATTAGATTTTCCGGATACAGTTTCAACTAAACCAAAGAATTCCAATCCTTTATATTTTACAAACGGGTTAATCATAAAAGCAGTTAATTTATTTGTAAATCCGGGTACAACCAATCCGGAAGAAAAATTAGCAGAGGAAGAAGCAGCGGTGTTTTCCATCACAAAGTAATAACGAGAACCGGCTCTGTCTCCTCCGTACAAATAAGTTCTTGCAGAATGAGCTGTGTGATACATGGATCCGGTCAACCGAACTCTTAGGTTTTCGTTGATTTGTTTGTCATAACCTAATTTCAATAAAGTTGACGGACTGGTAGTTCCTTCAGAAGCAGTTTGATTTAATTTTCCGTTAGTGATTCCTACCATTCCCATCCATCCGTTATGTCGGTAATAAACTTCTGCACCTACTTCTGTGGTGAAAGCATCCATGATGTAATTTCCTACGAAAGGATTATAAATTGCCAAAGCATTATCTGATCTTCTGAAATGCGCATCTCCATAGTTATTTTCCATGTGACCGAATTTCAAACTAACCTTATCCATAATGTTTTTAAGGAAGTCTTTTTTGATAAAATCCAATTTATCAATTGTGATGTATCCACCTTTTACATACGGTTCCGGGTGGTGACGGGAAGACAGATAAGTTCTTAAATGAAGATTAACTCCGTCGTACAATTTTACATCTAAATCCAAGTTAGCCGTTGCTAAGTTAAAGTTATTTCCGATGGCGTAAAGTTGGTTGGCATTTCCTCCTGAACCATTATCTACAAAAGCAGCGTCATTGTCATGAGTTAAAGCCTGAAACTGCAATGCAAACGCAGCACCTAATTTTACATGAACATCATTTGAAGTGCTGGCTGTATCTTTTGGCGCTTCAAACGTATTGATTCCGTTTTTGTCATAGGTTCTGAAATTTTGAAGTTCCTGAGCCTGTCCGGTGAGCGCAACTCCTACGAGAGTTACAACACTTAATACGATTTTTTTCATTTTTATAATTTATAACGTTAGTATTTGATTTATTTGAATTTTACATTGAATGTCATTTTTACGTCATTCCCTGTTTTGATGGTGCCCATTACAGCGGTAGGAGGCGTAATATTGTAATCGGATAATTTAAAACTGTACGTTCCTTTCAGCCCAAAACTTCCTCCTGAATAAGTTTCTTGTGCTTTGATATTGACGTTTTTTGTAACGCCTGCAATATTGAAAGTTCCGTTTAACGTCCATGTATCACCTGATTTTGTAGCACTTTTCAGCGTAAAAACTACATTTTTATTTTTACTTGTTTTAAGTGCTTCATACGCTTTTTTGTCCATCGCATTTTTACCACTTTTGATGCTTTCTGCCGGCATAGTAATGCTTAGTTCACTAATTGCAGTAAGTTTCCCACCTTGTTCCGTAGCAGTCATAGTACCCGTTGCGGTAGAAGACGGCATATCCCAATCATGAAGCGTAGAGGTTCCTGAAATTTTCAGTTCCGGTTTGGCTTGTAACTGATAGGTTTTCTGAGCCATTGAAAATTGTGCAAATAATAAGAATACCATTGCAACAAATGCTTTTTTTACAATTAACTTTTTCATAATCATTTCCTTTTTAAATTTCTAATACAAAGTTTCCTTAAATAATCATGAAAATTTTATGACCCGAATCAACTAAATTGTCAGGAAATTGTTTTAAATTAATAAACTGCTGAAAATGAGTGTAAAACTGATAAGTATCATACAAATCAGAGCTGAAAATCGGCTTTTTAAGAAATGATTTTTATTAGGTTTTTGAGAGGAAAATAGAAAGTATTTTGATAGAGGTAAATTTGAAGAAAAAGGATTGTATTTGTTTAGTTTTATTCTTCAAAAATTACATTTTTATAATTTCCCCGCTTGTCTTTTATTGTTAAAATTAGCATCGTTTTGTTCGGGATTTTGGTAAGACGAATAATTTCTTCATTTGGATAAGGTCTGTATTTGACTAAACTTTCATTTATCCAATAATTTGAAAAATCCTTCTCAAACCGTGGTGGTTTGAAATACAATTTTAAGATAAAATTATACCGGAGTGTTTAAATCAAAACTTTCTAAATACTGAGCAACTCGTTGTACAAACATTCCTCCTAAGGCACCGTCAACCACTCTGTGGTCATAAGCGTGGGATAAGTACATTTTGTGACGAATAGCAATCACATCACCTTGTGGTGTTTCCACAACAGCCGGTTTTTTGATGATGGCACCTACTGCCAAAATAGCAACTTGAGGCTGTGGGATAATTGGTGTTCCCAATGTGTTCCCAAAACTCCCAATATTTGTAATGGTATAAGTTCCTCCTTGAATTTCAGCCGGTTTCAGTTTATTTTGACGTGCCCGGTTTGCCAAATCATTTACTTGTGCAGCTAATCCGCTCAAACTATATTGGTCAGCATTTTTAATTACTGGAACAATCAGATTTCCACTTGGCAAAGCAGCTGCCATACCAATATTGATGTTTTTCTTTTTGATGATTTGGTCTCCGTTAACTGATATATTAATCATCGGAAAATCCTTAATTGCTTTTACAATGGCTTCAATGAAAATCGGCATAAAAGTGATTTTTTCTCCGTTTTTCTTTTGGAACTCATCTTTGTTTTTGTTTCGCCAGAGAACTATATTGGTTACATCTGCTTCGATGAAAGAAGTAACGTGAGGCGCAATACGCTTGGCATCAACCATATTTTGTGCAATGATTTTGCGCATTCTGTCCATTTCAATGATTTCATCTTCACCCGATATTGATACCGGAATAATTTGTGATTTGCTTTCAGATGGAGTTGTGGAAAAACTTGTCTTTCCTGCTTTTTTGTCTGCTACAAATTTCAATATATCTTCTTTGGTAACTCTTCCTTCTAATCCGGAACCTTGCAACTGGTTCAGTTCAGTAGCTGTAACTCCTTCGGTTTGTGCAATGGATTTTACTAAAGGAGAATAAAATTTTCCATTTTCAGAACTCAAAGAAGTCAGATTATTTTCTTGTAAAGGTTTTTCCAATTCAGTAATGGCAGCCGTATCTACTTGGATTTTGTTGGGCGTTTCTGCTACAGTTTCTTCTGTTTGAGTAACTTCGCCTTCTACTTCAATAATAGCAATAGCTTGTCCGATTTTGGCTGTTTCTTCTGTTTGAACCAAAAGTTCTTTCACTTTCCCAGAAACGGGAGAGGGAACTTCAGAATCGACTTTGTCAGTTGCAATTTCAACGATGGATTCATCTTCCTCTACGGAATCACCAACATTCTTTAACCAACTGATTACCGTTGCTTCCATAACGCCTTCACCCATTGCAGGCAATATTAATTTATAGTCTGCCATAATATTTAATTTGCGCCACAAAGCTAATTATTTTAAATGAATTCTGGAAAAAGCAACCGACCAAACTTTGGTTTAACCGGTCACTTTAATAAAAAAAGATATAGATGTATGATGAAATTTTATACTTTGAAAATGTTTAGCGATTTTGGCTAAAAAAGCATAAACAAATCATTTATACGAAACTTAAACAGGATTTGTAGTTAATTCACAAGCCAATTCACCTTCTAATTCTTCAAAACGAGCCGTAAAAAACCGTAATTGTTTGGGTTCATAAACAAATTTTAATCCTTTGATAGATTTTTTGTTGTTAAACAGACGAATAACAGCATCAGCTACCACATCCATGTGGCGATAAGTGTAAACTCTTCTTGGAATAGTCAAACGAACGGTTTCTAATTTAGGAACATGATTCTCTCCTGTATTTTTGTTGCGTCCGGCAGAAATAATTCCTCTTTCCATACTTCTCACACCACTTTCTAAGTATAAATTGGCAGCTAAAGCTTGTGCCGGAAATTGATTTTGAGTTAAGTGCGGACAAAAACGACGAGCATCTAAAAATACAGCATGCCCTCCAACGGGTTCAATAATCGGAACGCCGGCATCTTTTAATTTATCGGCTAAATAACGTACTTGTTTGATTCGGTGCTCGATGTATTCAAATTGCATGGATTCTTCTAAACCAATTGCTAAAGCTTCCATATCGCGACCGGTCATTCCTCCGTAGGAAGGCATTCCTTCATAAACTACAACTAATTCTTTGGCTGCCATAAATAGTTCTTCATCATTCATGCATAAAAAACCACCGATATTGACGATTCCGTCTTTTTTACCACTCATGGTACATCCATCTGAATAACTGAACATTTCCCGAACGATTTCTTTGATGGCTTTATTTTGGTAGCCTTCTTCTTGTTCCTTGATGAAATAAGCGTTTTCAACACAACGGGTAGCATCGAAAAACACTTTGATTCCGTGTTTTTGAGTTAGTTCCCGAACGGCTTTCATATTTGCCATGGATACTGGTTGGCCTCCGGCTAAATTAACAGTAACCGCCAAACAAACGTATGCAATGTTTTCGGCTCCTTTTTCGTCAATTAAACGTTCTAATTTTCCTAAATCAATATTTCCTTTGAAAGGGATATTTAGTGTAGCGTCGTGCGCCTCATCCCGAATGATGTCAACAAAAACGCCTCCGTTTCTTTCCTGATGATAACGAGTAGTGGTAAAATACATATTTCCCGGAACATATTGTCCGTCTTGTATGGCAATTTGCGATAAAATATTTTCAGCTCCACGACCTTGATGGGTTGGAACTAAATGCTTAAATCCAAAGCAATCACGCACGACTTCTTCTAAATGGAAAAAGTTTTTACTTCCTGCATAGGCTTCATCGCCCATCATCATTCCTGCCCACTGACGGTCGCTCATGGCATTAGTTCCGCTATCGGTCAGTAAATCAATGTACACATCTTCTGATGGAATTAAAAAAGTATTGTAACCCACTTCTTTGATTATTCTTTCTCTTTCTTCTCGAGAAACCATTTTTACAGGTTCTACTGCTTTAATGCGGAAAGGTTCCGCCGGATATTTATGTAAGTCCATAATGTTATTGTGTTTATGTGTTTAATATTTATCTGTGAATTTAATTTCGGATGAATGAAAGTTGGAACTTTTGGTTTCCGTGGTTTTTATTTCTGAAAATGAATAAATAAAAGCTCGAACCGCCGGATAAATAACCATGAAGAACCCAACGATTAAACTTGCTCCTGAAAGAGCAAAAACGATAAAATAAGGTTGTAAAGTTTGAATCATACTTCCATAAGTGGATTGAACTTCTTGTAATTGCCAAAATCCTTTGACAAATCCGGCGGAAATAAGACTTAAAAAGAAAATTGGTAAGCTGATTTGTATCATTATATAACCTCGTGAGATTAGTTTTTTATAAGTTTCTAATTTTTGATTTTCAACCAATTGATCAAAAACGAATGAAAGTAACAACATACTATTGATTCCGATGGTTGCGCCCATGGTATGCCCCACGATGACGTGAGTGCCGTGCATATAAATATTCAAAGCCGGAATTGACATGGCAATAGCCAATCCTAAAGTGATGAATACCCAAACGTCGGCTGCCATAATGAATTTGTAACTTAAAATATGTAGATGTTTTTTTGCCGTACTCAGTGCAGATTTCCATAAATAAATGATTCGGGCAAATAGAATTAATTCCGTCATACTTACGGCATACGCAATGTGTTTTACGTAAGCATGAGTCGGTAAAGTATAAATATGATGCCCCCAGTTGAACATTCCGTTGAATAATCCCAAATAGAAAATCCAAAAAGCCAAAGCAGAATGACTGTATTTTGAATCGCCCGAAATCTTGTCCATTACATAAAAAGAAGTTCCATAAATCAGCATATTCCATGCACCGACTAATGAACCATAGGATTTCCATTGAATGGTCATGTCATGAACGATTTCATTTCGAAACCAAGGTAGCCACCATAAATTGGATTCAATGTAGGTAAACAAAAAGAAAACGACCCCAACTAACCACATCCAAACATAAACCGGCTGATTTCTGTAGCTTCGAATAGAAGAAAAAATGGTAATGAGAAATAAAATCCATCCTAAAGCAATTGGAATTGAGAAAATTGGATGAAATTCCCAATATTCTCTCCCTCCGAAAATTCCAAAAATATAAGAAATCAAAATGGCAGTAAAACTCAGAGTAAACAGCCAGAATTGGATTGTAACTAAAATCGGAAAACGCAACTCTTTTTTGGAATGTTCTTGAACATAAGCCAAAACAGCTCCCATTGCTGCGGTCAATATCCAAAAAACAACTGAAGAAACATGAAGTGGACGGATTTTCTCAAACGATAAAAAACTTTTTGAAAATCCGGGGAAAACATATTCCAAAGCACCCAACAGCCCAAAAGTAAGCCCACTTGCCAAAAGACAAAGTGCCAAAATAAAGAAAGAAAGAATCGTTTTATTGCGAGACTGTACCATCTAAATGTAATTTAAAAGTTCTGGGATCGGATTGCCCTGATTGGTCAAGTGCAATGAAAAAAGCTTGAAAAGCGTCTATTTCTTGTTGAGATAAATTAAAATCAGGCATCACATTAGTTCCGTGTTTTAAGAAAACTTCTATGTGTTCTCGGCTTCTTTTGGATGCAATATTTGTTAAGTCAGGACCTAAATGTCCGCCTAAACCATAGATTTGATGACAAGAAGTACAATTTTTTTTCTGCCACAATAATTTTCCTTCAGCTGCCAACGAATTATTGATTAATTCACCGTCCTTTTCTTTAGGAGGAGAAACGTATAAATCAAATGAATAGCCAAGAAAAGCAACTGACAAAAGGACCAAAATCAATAATCTGTTCTTATCTGTTTTCACAATAAGGGACAAATATATCTCATTTGTAGGAAATATGAAAATGATAAAGCTTTTTTTCAAAAATATACTTAATCAGTCGTTTAAAATTGGATTTTACAGATTTTTTATTTGTAAATGAAAATTGCCTGAAATCCCTTAAATTTGAAAACCCAAAAACAAATAAAATGGAACATTTAACAGAAATATTTATTTTACTCATGCTGGCTATTGTTTTTCTGCAATCGGGAATTGATAAAGTAACCGATTGGAAAGGAAATCTCGGATGGCTTAAAGGACATTTTGAAAAATCACCTTTTAATGGAATCGTTCCGATTTTATTGTTGGTACTTACGATTTTAGAACTTAGTTCCGGTATAACTGCAAGTGTGGGCGGATGTATGCTGTATTTTTCGGATGATAATTGTTGGGCGATGATTGCAGCAGGT